>CAJJVE010000001.1:0-35962 GCA_905196265.1 uncultured Collinsella sp.
TCGACGATGTCGAGCTGTCGATTTTGCGCCTTGCCTGCGAGGGCAAAAGCCGTCGCGAGATTGCGGCCGAGCTGTTTATGAGCGAGGGCACCATCAAGCGTCGCATCTCGGAGATTCTAAGCAAGACCGGCTACGACAACATCATGCGTCTTGCCGTGCATGCGGTGACCGAGGGCAGCATCGTCCCCAATATGGAGCGCTAAAGCTCGTTACGCATCGGCATAAAAACGACGGGGCCGCAGGATCAACTCCTGCGGCCCCGTCTGGTGTGCGCGGATGCGTCCGCCAATCCGCGGCTGTCGTGGTCTGCCGTTACGCGATGGTTGCGCTGTAGGAGGCGACGTCCTCGTAGGAATCGGTCAGATAGGCGTCGATGCCGATGGTCGTGTTGACCAGGTCGTCAAGGCTGTCAAGCTCGCCGTTCGAGAACGTGAATTCCTCGGTGGCGTTGGTGCCGGGCATCAGGTGAGCCGAGAACCAGGGGTCCTTCATGGTGCCGTTGACGTTGGTCTTGCCGGAAGGAGCGTAGAAGGTCAGGTCCTTGTCGCTCTTGTTGGTGATGTTGACGACAAAGCCGATGTCGCCCCAGTCGTCCTTGAACTTCTCGGTGATGGTGATGGTGCACAGGTCGTCATCGGCGACGGTGACGGCGGGGGAGATTTCGACGCTCTGGACATCGTCGTCTTCGACGGCCTCATCGATCTCTTCTTCCTTCTCGGCCGCCTCGCGATCCTTCTTCACCGTACCGGACAGGTCCTTGTCGGACTTCGTAAAGATAAGCTTGTCGCCTTCCACCTCAAGGACGAGCTTGTCGTCCTTGAGCTTCAGGTCGTGCGACTCATCTTCGGCGGTAATCGTTACGGTGGTGGCGTCCTTGGCCTCCCATTTCAGGTCGGCGACCTCAAGGAACATGTCGAGGACGCCCGTGCCGTCTTCGTCGAGGATCAGGATACAGTTGAGGCCCCACTCCTTGAGCATATCCATGTACTCATCGGTGAGCTCTTCGCCGTCCAAGGTTCCACCCGAGTACTGCCAGCTGCCGACAAAGTTGGCCTTGGGGTCCTTGCCGCCGCCGCTGCAGCCCGTCAGGGCAAAGGCGAGCGCCAGGACGCATGTCAGGAATGCGAGTACGGACTTTTTGAACGTTGTCTTCATGGTGTCCTCCTTTATCGAACGAAACCCATAGAAGCAAATGCGGGGGCGGCGGATCCCCCGCCAATTACCAGATAGAGGGGCTAGGGCCTGGGTGTTCCGCAGTTGCTGCAGAACTTGCCGCCGTTTTCGCTGCCGCAGTTGGGGCAGAACCACTTGGTCGGTGCCGGGGCGGGTGCGGGACTGCCACACTCGGGGCAGAACTTGCCGGTGTTGGTGGCACCGCAACTGCAGGTCCACGTGCCGGCCGCGGGGGCAGCGGCAGGAGCCGGTACGGGGGCGGGTGTCGGAGTCGGCTGTGGGGCAGCCTGCTGCTGTGCCTGGCCGGCGGCGAACAGCTGGCTGGCATTCATGCCGCCCATGCCACCTGCCATGCCCATGCCCATGAAGCCCGCCATCGCGCCGTTGGGGTTGGCGGCTGCTGCGCGCATCGCATCGCTCTGGGCGCTGGCGATGTTGGCGGCTGCCATGGTGGGATCGCGCATGACCGCGGCCTTCTGCAGGTCCTTGATCATTTGCTCGTCTTCTTGCGAGGCGGCGATGGAGTTGACGCCAAAGCTCACGATCTCGACGCCGCGCAGGTCGCGCCAGTCGGCGGAGAGGACCTCGTTGAGCGCGCGGGCGAGCTCGGTGGTGTGCCCGGGGATGGCGCTGTAGCGGATGCCCATCTCCGATATCTTGGCAAAGGCGGGCTGCAGGGCGGTGAGCAGCTCGGACTTAAGCTGGCTGTCGATCTTATCGCGCGTGTAGCTATCGGTCACGTTGCCGCACACGTTGGTGTAGAACAGCAGCGGGTTGGTGATGCGGTACGAATACTCGCCGTTGCAGCGAACGGAGATGTCGACATCCAGGCCAATGTTGTTATCGACCACGCGGAAGGGCACAGGCGAGGCGGTGCCGTACTTGTTGCCGATGATCTCCTTGGTGTTGATGAAGTAGACGCGCTGGTCTTTGCCCGCGTCGCCGCCAAAGGTAAAGCGGCTGCCGATATTGGCGAACGTCTCCTTGATGGAGTCGCCCAGGTTGCCGCTAAAGACGCTCGGCTCGCTGCCGGTGTCAAAGACAAACTCGCCGGGCTCCAGCGCAACCTCGATGATCTTGCCGTTTTGCACCACGAGCATGCCCTGGCCGTCGTTGACGGCGATGACCGAGCCGTTGGAGATGACGTTGTCCTCGCCGCGCGTGTTGGAGCTGCGGCCGCCGGTGCGCTTGCTGCCCTTGCAGGCCAAGACATCAGCGGGCATCGATTCGCAATAGATAAATTCCTTCCACTGGTCGGCCATGACGCCGCCGGCAGCTCCCAATCCAGCTTTCAAGAGTCCCATGGTGATCTTCCTTTCTCGTCAAAGGCCGGGTGGTATTGGTCAGAATGGTTAATCGTCTTTGTTGTCCTTCATGACAACGGTGGTCTCGGTGTGGCTGAAGGTGTCGTGCTTCTCGGTCAGGTCGAGCTCGCCACAGTAGTAATCGGCGTGGGTGGCCTCGTTGGCCGTCTTGAGCTGGCCCACCAGCAGCACGTCTGCGATGACCACGATGATCAGCGGCGCGACGATGTTGATGAGGATGCCCTCGATATCAAAGGTGAGGAAATCCGGATCGAAGGCGTTCTCGCCCATAAAGAGAATCTGGGAGAGGACAAACCCGATCACAAAGAACAGCACCGAGGCGATGGCGAGCTTGGGCTTGGAGCAGGGGAGCTCGCCGACCATGCGACCGGTCTGGCCGTTCATGGCAAACAGGTAGCTCTTGCCGTTCCACGAGGTGGAAAGCATCCACACGGGAAACAGGGCGTAGTCGCTGTCTTCCCAGGTGTAGTCGAGCTGCTTGCTTTCGACCGTGGCATCGTCATATTCGTCGACGACGGTCTCGCGCAGGGCCGAGATCGTACTTTCTTCCATACGACGCTCGGCGCGCGCCTTGCAGGTTTCGCAATCCTCGTCGTAGCGGTTGGCGATGTAGCCGGGCATATACGCGACCGAAAACGGGCGCAGCGCGTCGTAGTCAAACGGCTCGATGGCGTCCATATGGCCGTCGGGCATCTTGGACGATCCGTCGACGGGCACGCGCTCAAACGAGATATTGCCCTTACGGTAGGCGTCGTAGTGGTCGGTGGTCGTGACGGTGCGATCGGATTCCTCAGTCACGGTCTCGTTGGTCGCATCAAAGCACACTTCGCCGTCAACGCGGGCGCCGTAGAGCCAAAACGGCACGTAAACGCCTTGGACTTCGTCGATATGGTTGCCGGTGACAAAGCTCTTGGGCAGCAGGATCTTGCCCTTGTAGTGCTCCTTGAGTGCGGCCGTGACATCGTCGCGCCCGAGTTTAAACGGGATCACCAGGTCGGGTGAGAAGTCGCCCGAAAGCTGACCGGGCGCTACGGCGGAGTTGCCGCAGTACGGGCAGGTGGTGACGGCGACGGTGCCGTCCGAGACCAGCTCGGCACCGCACGACGAGCAGATGTAGCCGGCGTTTTGAGCCAGCTCCTGCACGGCATCGTCGACAGCAGGCTTGGGGACCGCGGCTGCGGCATCGGCTTTGGCATCGGCCTTGTCCTGGCGCTCGCGATAGAGGGCCTCGACTTCTTCGACTTCAAAACGCGAATCGCAGTAGTCGCAGACGAGCTTTTGCTCGGCACTGGCAAAGTGAAGGGGGCCGCCACATGCGGGGCACTGATAGTTGACACTCTCGAAGGCCATGATCGGTCCTTTCCGTGCCGGAGACTATGCGCCGATGGCGCCGCCGCAGTATTCGCAGCGCCCGCTGGCATCGGGAATGGTGGTTGCACCGCAGAAGGGGCAGGTGACCGCGGCCTTGGGGGCCTTGGCGGCCACGACGCTGTCGCGCGTTTCCTGACGCAGCTGCACTAGCGCGTCGCGGACCTCGGTTGCCTGGCGCTTGGCCTCGCGGTATTCGATGGAACCGCGCTGCTCGATGGTGGAGTCGTTCACGCGCAGGTTGATTTCGGTAAAGTACGGCGTGTTGACGTGGATGGTCAGATTGAAGTCGTAATCCAGGTCGTAGCGCGGCGGGTTATAGCTCTCGCGCTCGCCGTCCTTGGTCTCGCGATAAATCTCGGTGCGATGCTCGTCGATATCCATATCGCAACTGAGTACCTGCGAGAACTCGATGATGTCGGGATTGGCGTCGCGCCAGCGGCTCTGCGAGGTGATGATCAGCAGGCCCGCGTCTTCGTCGAGCATGATGTTGGTGCGCCCGGCAGAAAGCGTGCGCGTGGGGTTGAACGACGCCAAGCGCTCGGCATTGGCCTCGCGGTAGGCGAGCTGCTCGCGGATATCGTCCGCGGTGCTGGAGCGATAGCCGTGAAAGTAGGGGGAGAGCTTGCCGGCGCACTCTTTGCACAGGTAGCCTTCGTTGATTTTGGTCTTTCCCAAAAGTCCCAGCTCGGTACCGCAAATCGCGCACTCTTTCTTCTCGAACATCTTGTCAAAGAAGCCCATGGCTGCCTCCCATCAACAGGTAGCGTGTGTCACTTTTGATGATGGGCGAGCGCGCGATCTTTCACGATACCCAGACGGCTCAAGGAGTCTCCACAACTGGGACACATGGCCCATTTTTGACTAGTCATTGGGGACATTCTTAAACGACTAGTCAGCAAAGCGCCCGGCGAGCATTAGCTGCTCGCCGGGCGCCAATAATCTGCTGCCTACTCATTGGGGACGCACTTACATGAGTGGCAGTTGGGGACACTCCATGCCGAATGCGGGGTCTGCCGCTCGCTATGCCACGGTCACGGCGACCTGGGCGTAGCGGCTGCAGGGGCGCTCGGTGCGCGTCTGCACGGTAAGGGTGAGCACGAAGCGGTCGCCGGGCTGCGCGTCGGCGGGCACGACAAAAGCGGTGCTCACCGTGCATTCCTGCCACAGCGAAAGATCCTGCGTGCCTGCATAGCTCGACGGGTCCACGGCGACATCCCAATGCGCATCGAAGCCCTTGCCGTCGGGGTCGACGATGGCCGCTGCAAGGACGACACGCTCACCGGCTGCGGCGCCGCGGTCGGCCGTGACCTCGGCAACATGTGCCGGATGCGAACACGCTGCCGGATCATGGGCGCACCATTGCGCGCGGGCGGCAAAGTCTTCCTGATAGGCGCGCAGGTAGGGATTGGGGTTGCCGTCTATGGGCGTGCCGATAGCGGCAAACCCGGCGGGCGCGTCCGTATCGGGATGCCCGTCAAGAAACATGCGGCCGAGCAGCGTGTCGAAGTTGCGGTCATCGATACCGCGCAGGCCAAACGGCAGTAGTGGAATGTAGGTCATGCTGTCGCCTTCGGCCATAAAGTCGCCGCGCTCAAACTGCATCGCGGGCATGCCCTCTAGGCCCCAATCCAGATGGGCATGCTTGCCAAACTGGAATCGCTCGGGTTCGTTTTCGTAAGCCCTGCCATCGCCATAGAGCATGTAGCGCGCCATAAGGGGGCCATTGCCCTGCGTGAGGTTTTGCTCGGGCCAGGGAGCCTGAAACAGCGGCAGCGAATCGGGCTGCGCCATCTTGGCGTCGACATAGCCGCCATACATATAGGGCACGCACCAAAAGATGAGCTCGGGAAAGAGCTCGCGTCCATGGTCGAGCCACGAATTGTCCTGCCCCACGCCATCGGCAACGCCCATCACGCGCACCTTCTGATAGACACGCTGCTGCACGGAAGGCCACTCGGGCGTATCACGATAGCGCTCGGAAATGCTCATGAGGGCGCGAACGATCGTATTTATGCCGCCCCAGCTGAGCAGCCAAAGCGTGCGCGGGTCGTCGTCCATGATGGCGTCGGCGATGACCCGCGAACCTGGTGTTTCCTCGCGCACATCGCCCTCAAAAGCAACATTTCCCACAAACGTACGCTCGATCATCTGAGCCGGCGTAGGAAACGGCGGCTCGTCGGCGGCGACAGCATTGGCCTGCAGCTGCGGCCAAGCTTGGGCATATTCATTACTCCAGAGACTTTCGATCCAATGCTCGGGAAACGGACGATACTCACGAAGCTCCCCGGCCAGCGGATCGGGCTCATGAGGCACAACAGCCCACTCGTAAGAGCGACGTCCCTTAGTCCGCCAATGCGAATTCACCTCGCCGAGCGTATGGACGCCATCGCCAAGAAAGTGATACTGCGAAGCCGTATACACCACAGCCTGAACATCAAGCACATTAAGATACAGAGCCAAATGAACGAGTGAGTTCATATCGTCGACTTCCATATCAGTAGTAACAATCACCCGAGTTAACTCTTGGGACATAGGAGCAGCTCCAATCAAAATCAATTCAGCCAGTTACGCGCAAGGCAAGACGGGACCCACGCCCCCATCGCCATCGACCCGGCGTGCTGCCGGAAGCGGCCGGCCAGGGTTTCAGCAAGGGAAACATAGCGGGCACTGGGGTTTACCTCTGCAAACATTCCGCAGGGGGCATGGTCCGGCGCAGCGCGAAGCGCAAAGCGCCAGCCCATGCATGCCCGAGGACGTTTGCAGAGGTAAACCCCAGTGCCCGCGAAGGGACGGATTACCTATCGACCCTGGCCGACCACTCCCAGCAGCCCACCGGCTCGCCGTCGATAAGTACGTTGCCCCCGTCGAAGTCTTGATAACACAGGTCGTTGAATTGGTGGATCCACACGCCGTGGTTGAACGTCTTCTTAGGCGAGCCGTCGGCCTCGCGATACACGCCGGTCAGGTCCTCGACATGGCTAAAGTAGGTGAGGTGCACGTTGGCTCCGGCGTCACGCAGGCGCGCCGTGAGCGGCAGCACGGTCTGTTGCGGAGACACGAGCTCGTCGCCCTTGGAGTGCGTAAACCACAGCGGCGTCTTGGCGAGCGCAGCTACGTCCTCGTCGGTGGCGTTGTACCAGGGGGCACAGCAGGGAAGGCCTGCCGCGAAGAAATCGGGGTAGTCGGCGCACAGGCGCAGGGTCATAAAGCCGCCGTTGGAAAGGCCGGCGACCACGATGCGGTCGGTGTCGATTCGGTCGGCGTGCTCGGCGACAAACTCGTCGATGAGTGCCTTGAGCACGGGGGAGTAGATGCTCTGGTTGGAGTGACCGAGCTGTTCGGCGCCGTTATCCATCCAAAACGTGGGCGACTGCGGCACGAGCACCCAGGCAAAGCCGCCAAAGTAGCGCTGGATCTGGCGCTGCGAGAGGGCAGTCACGCGGTTGCCGATATAGGCGCGCGCGGGGCCCTCGCCCTGCGTGGAGCCCTTGCCTTCGCCGGCGCCGTGCAGGTACACCACGAGCGGGGCCTTTTGGGGCACGACCGTGTCCTCAGGCGCAAAGGGATTGAAGCAGGCCGAGTCCTCTGCCTTAAAGCTGGGCTCAAAGAAGCCGTACTCGAGCGCGATGCCATCAACGGCGGTCTTTTGTACGGCATTGCTCCAGCCCTTGAGCGCGGGGCAGATGTCGCCGCGACAGGTATCGAAGACCAGGCCGCAGGTGGGGTCGTCGCCGTCGTTGCCGGGAAGAGCTGCGAGCTGCGTGATGCGCAGCTGGTCATCGAGCATGCGCGAGCCCAGGACGCTGCCTTCGATCTTTTTGGTCAGGCGCTGCTCGGCAACCTCGAGTGCCACATGGGTGCCCACGGCGAGCTTGCGGCCGTTCTCGTCACACGGATACGCGGCGAGAACGTCGATGTAACCCACGGAGGGCGCGGCATGGTCGGCGCCGTGCTCCTTGCGCATCAGGACCTCGCCCGTGCGCTCGTGACGCTCTACATATATATGGAAAGCGTTCGCATCGACATCGTTGGCGCGCACGGTGCAGGGTAGGTCGAGAACGACTTTGCTGATCCAGGGGCCAAAGTCGCCCAAGGTGGTGACGGTTGCGTAGGTACACGATCTGAGTTCCATGAGCTGCCTCCTTTGCGCCGCGAGCGGTTGGCATTTGCGGCAATACAAACTAAACATGTTTAGTGTAAAACAGAATTAGAGAATAAGCAGATGAACTCGGTAAACGGTCACATCAAACACTCAATGAACTACTAAACACTCGTTTACTACTATCTAGCAGGGCTTTTGTTGATGAGTCAACAAGGAATTTGGGTGACAGATTATATAAAATCCCACGTAGACGGCCATTTATAAATAAACGGCACTATATGTAATGCTTTGGCATTCAATTACGTTCACCCCCGATTTCCTACCGTTCACCGGACTGCAAACGGCAAAACTGCCACAAATTCAACGCTGCGTGTAAACTAAGCGCTGTAAACGTTCAGTAAACAGATTGTTTACGACAGCGTATCCAAGGGTTCGGTAACCGTAAGGGGTTATAGTCACCGGGCCAAAGGCGTGCCTGCGCCCAAGCGATTAGGCACACGATGATATGGGGAGGGGTCCCATGGCAGTAGATAACAAGCAGATTGCCACCGATGTCCTCGAGCTCGTGGGCGGTGCGGAGAATGTTACCGTCGCCACCAACTGCATGACGCGCCTGCGTCTGACGCTCAAGGATAACAGCAAGGCCGACGTGGAGAAGATCAAGAAGGTCAAGGGTGTTCTGGGTTGCCAGTTCGCCGGCAGCCAGCTCCAGGTCATCATCGGCCAGAACGTGCCCAAGGTGCTCGCCGAATTCGTCGCCATGTCCGGCGTCAAGCAGGGTGCCGCGGTCGACGAGAACCTCGACGCTCCTAAGGAGAAGTTCGAGCTCAAGAACCTGCCCAATATCATCCTCGACTATCTGTCGGGCTCCATGACCCAGCTGATTCCGCTGCTCATGGCCGGCGGTCTGTTCCGCACCATTGCCGCGGTCCTCGGTCCCACCATGCTCGGCGTTATCTCCGATACCGATCCGACCTATACGTTCCTCTACACCACCCTGTACGAGGCCACGTTTACCTTTATCCCCATCTACCTGGGATATGCCGCCGCTAAGAAACTCGGCGCCACCCCGGTGCTCGGCATGCTCCTTGGCGGCGCCCTCATGGCCCCGTCTGTCGTGAGTGTCGCGACTCAGGAGGGTGGCGGAATCATTTCCGTCTACGGCATCCAGATCGCTGCTGCCAACTACCAGCAGTCCGTCCTGCCGATCATCCTTTCGGTGCCGGTTCTCTACTTCATCGAGAAGTTCTTTAAGAAGGTCATGCCCGACGTGCTGTCCACGGTCTTCACGCCGTTCTGCACCATGATTGTCACGATCCCCATCGCCTTCATCGTCCTTGCGCCGATCGGTAACGAGCTCGGCAACGTCATCGCCAATGCCCTCTTTGGTCTTGCCGACCTTGGCGGTATCGGTATCCTGATCGTTATGGCCATCCTCGGCGCCTTCTGGCAGCTCTTCGTGGTCTGCGGCATGCACATGCCCGTCATCCTGCTCGCTCAGGTTCAGATCATCGCCGCCGGCTACGACCCCTTCGTCTTCGTTTCCACCAACTGCGCTATGGCCGCCGTCTGGGGCTGCGCCTTCGGTGCCTTCCTCAAGATGAAGAACCCCGACGAGAAGGGTCTTGCCCTGGGTTAC
This sequence comes from uncultured Collinsella sp., assembly GCA_905196265.1. Classification (GTDB taxonomy): domain Bacteria; phylum Actinomycetota; class Coriobacteriia; order Coriobacteriales; family Coriobacteriaceae; genus Collinsella. The sequence goes on from CAJJVE010000001.1 coordinate 9,611, forward strand.
GTCATCTCCGCCATCGCCGGCGGCGTCACCGAGCCTGCGCTCTTCGGTATCCTCATGCGCTTCCGTCGCACCATGCTCGGTATGTTCATCGGCGGTGCCATCGGCGCTGTGTTCTCCGGCCTCATGGGTGTTACCTACTACCTGGCCGGCGGTGCCTCCAACTTCCTGGTCTTCACTAACTACCTGCAGGGTGGCCAGATGAACACCGTCTGGGCTATCGTCGGTATGGCAATCTCCTTTGTCATCGCAGCCGCCGTCGTCTTTGCCACTGGCTTCTCCAAGGAGGAGCTCGCCGAGATGGAGGCCTAAGGCCAAACCATTCGGTCACATACGACCTTACCTACACGACAGGGCCCCGTCAGGCGCAAGCCCGGCGGGGCCTTTCCTGCAAGGTAGACTGATTGGGACGGGAGATGCCCGCCCGCAAGGGCTTGCTAAGCGCCAGGGGCTTTCGCGCGGGGTTACCGCGAAAGAATCTGCCGGTTCGCAACTCCTTTATCAAACGAAAGGACATGCAGATGAGTTTGGGAAAGCTGATCGTTAACGGTCGTCAGGACGGCTTTTTGTGCGAGGGCAAGCCGTTCTTTTGGTTTGCCGATACGTGCTGGAGCGCGTTTACGAGCATTACCGAGGCCGATTGGGACTACTATCTGACCCGTCGCGCCGAGCAGGGCATGAACGTGCTGCAGATTAATACGCTGCCGCAGTGGGATCGCTGCTGCCCCGATCTGGGCATTTGGCCCTACGCCAGCGAGGATGGCGTGCACTTTGATTGGTCCCGCCCCAACCAGGCGTACTGGGACCGCGCTGCTGCCATGTGCCGCGCTGCCGTCGAGCACGGCATTCGTCCGGCGCTCGTACTTATGTGGTGCAACTACGTGCCTGGTACCTGGGGCGCCAAGATTGCCGAGCATTGCGGTGCCGAGGTTATGCCGCGCGAGGAGGTCCGTGCCCACGTTGCCCGCGTCGTCGAGAACCTGGGCGAGTTCGACCCCGTCTACGTGGTGACGGGCGATACCGACTTTACCAGCGACGAGGCAATCGCCTATTACGAGGATGCCCTCGACGAGGTCATCAAGCGCGCGCCCGAGGCGTTGCGCACCATGCATATCAACCGCGGCAACCGCACCATTCCGTCACAGTACCTGGAGCGCCTGGACTTTTACATGTTCCAGCCCGGTCACAACTACGAGGGCCAGCCCGAGGCCTGGCGCCTGCCGCAGGACTTTATCGCCAACTATCCCAAAAAGCCGATGGTCAACTCCGAGCCCTGTTACGAGCAGATGGGTGCGTCGCGCAACGTGTACTGGCGCTTCACCGCACAGGACTGCCGCGCGAGCGTGTGGTCGTCGATTCTTGCCGGTGCGAGCGCCGGCGTGACCTATGGCGCGCACGGTGTTTGGAACTGGCAGACCAGCAAGAGCCAGGGCTCGGTGCTGGGCGAGGGCTTCGACATGCCGTTCCGCTGGCAGGAGTGCCTGCAATTTGCGGGCGTTTGGGACTTTGGCGCGATCGAGCACGTGCTTGCCGGTCTGGGTGCTACGGCTGGCGACGACGCACTTGCCGTGGTCCCCGCGCAGGAGCTTCTCGATGATTCACGCGAGGCCATTCGCGTGGCGCGCGTTGGTGATCGCGTCGTCACGTACCTGCCGCGCACCACGGCGCTCAAGTTTAAGCTCGACGGCGCGCGCGGCTGGACGGCGACGGTCCTCGACATGGAGGACAAGCGCATCGCCAAGCTGCCCGTTCGCGACAACGGTGACGGCACCGTGCGCGTGGCTCAGCATCCCTTTGAGCACGACGCGCTGCTCGTGGTCTCGCCGGCGCGTTAAGGAAAACGGAATAACGCAAGAGAAAAGGCCCGGGTGGTAGCCCGGACCTTTTTGTATCGACACAGCCGTTGCGGTTGGTAATGGCGATTGCATACCGCCGCTCTTAACGGTAGCCCTCCCAGAGGGGAAGGGGAAAGAGGATGTCCTCGAACTTAGACCACTCGGCGGGATAGTCGATCTCGTCGGGTCGCGCCACCCAACGGCCTTCCAATCCGTACATCGCCGCCAGCGCGCACGAGATGGCTTCGGTGGCGTCGATTCCCTCGGGAACGCTCCAGTTAACATCGGGCTCGGGCTCGATAGCTCCGCGCGAGCGGTCGTTGAAATACTCGTGCAGGGGGCTCTCCGTGCTCATGGCCTCGGTATTGAGCATCTGGAAGAGCATGACGAGCTCGGGCTGACTGTTGTTCTCCGCCACGAGCAGACGGCAGTATTCGGGAATCTTGGGGCTCTGGCCCTCAAATGCCCCGCCAGGATGAAAGAGGGAGAGATAGTCGTCTAAGGCTGAGCTGCGATCGTAATAGCGATGGATCACCTCGACCAAAAGCCCGTGCTTGCTGCCCACGTAGTGCAGCACGCCCGCCTGGGTGATGCCCACCTCGTCGGCTACCGCCTGGAGCGACATGCCGTTAAAGCCGCGCGCGTTGATAAGCCGCACGGCCGCCGAAACAATCTGGTCAAGGCGTTCCTGCGCCGCAGCGCTGCGTTTCTTTGCCGCGGGTGTGGGAGTTTTCTGAGTGTCCATATAAATCGCGCTGCCTTATTTAGGGCGGCTCGAGTATTGCCGCCAAATGCCTTTTGTATACCCCCCATAGCTTACCTCAGCCGTTCAGTGGCTCAAAACAACCGTTTACCGCTCTTATAGGTTACTAAGTACTTAGTAAGCGTACTATACAGGTCGTGGAGTTACTTACTAGTTAGTAAGTAACAACCCAACAGGCGCTCGCGAGCAGCTGTACCCCATTCCACGGCCGCCGCATCCAGCGGGTTTGACCCCTTGACCCTTGGTGCACGAGCGCCCTCGCGCATTCCATCACAGAGAGGATCTATCCCATGGCAAATCAAACCGCCGCGGCGATTGACGAGAACGCCATCGCCCCCGATACCGGAAAGCCCATGACCAAAACCGAGACATGGCGCTTTATGATCGGCTTTATCATCTTCGGAATCATGTGGATGATGTCGGGAACAATCGGCTCCAACGTCTTGTTCCCCGAGCGTTTTAACGGCCTTAATATTGGCCAGCCCGAGGCAATTCTCGCGGCGATGAACTCGGTCGGTTCGATCTTCGCCCTGTTCTCAAATCTCGTTTTCGGCGCGCTTTCCGTCCGCTGCCACAGCCGCTTTGGCAAGCGCACACCGTTTATCGTTCTCGGCGGTTTTATCTGCGGCTGTGCTTTCTGGAGCACTTCGGTCGCGACCACACTTCCCATGATCGTCGCCTCCTGGTGCGTGCTGCAGATTGGCCTCAACTGCATGCTTGCCCCTGCTGTTGCCGTGCTTTCCGACCGCATCCCGCTTAACAAGCGCGGCACGCTCTCCGCATTCTATGGCGGCGGCGCAACGGCCGGCCAGTCGATTGGCACCATCATCGGTACGCAGTTCCTCTCCAACCCAGTTCCTGGCTTTATCATCGGCACGGTCTCTTGGTTGCTGACCGGCATCCTCGCCGTCATCATTTGGCCGCGCGAGAAGTCTGCCGCTCTTGACGAGGGCGAGCAGTCTGAGAAGCTCAATCTCAAGTCGCTGCTGCTCATGTTCGTTCCGCCCACCAAGAACTGCCGCGACTTTTATCTGGCGCTCTTTGGCCGTCTGCTCCTCATCTTCGGTTACTTCTGCATCAACGGCTATCAGCTCTACATCCTCGAGAAGTACATCGGTCTTCCCGTGGCAGAAGCCGGCGCGGTTCTTTCGAGTATGTCCGTCGTGATCATGGTCGTGTCGCTTGTCGCCTCGCTTACCTCGGGCGCCATCTCCGACAAGATCGGCCGCCGCAAGCCTATCATCCTCGTCGCAACGATTATGATGTGTATCGGTATCGCCCTGCCCTGGCTACTTAAGTCCGTTATCGGCATGTACGGATTTGCTCTGCTCGCCGGACTTGGCTACGGTATCTACTCTTCCGTGGACCAGGCGCTCAATGTCGATGTTCTGCCCGATAAGAAGAACGCCGGCAAGGATCTGGGCATCCTCAATATCGCCAACACCATCGGTCAGATCCTTGGCCCCATCGTGACCTCGGCAATCGTTGTCGCCACCGGCTCCTATTTCATGGCGTTCCCAATCTCCATCGTGCTCATCGCCGTGGGCTATGTGTCCATCATGCTCATCAAGAGCGCCAAGTAATTTGCCACTCTCTTTCATTCCGTCGGGCTGCGTTCGTGTTGCCCGACGGACTCCGACTATTCAATCGCTTAACTTGGAGGCGTTATCATGACTATCGTCGAGCAGTACAAGGTGTTTAAGCTCGAGCTCGCGGGCACTGCGGCCGGCAATCCCTATGTCGAAGTCGAGCTGTCGGCGCGATTTGATCGCGCGGATGGCCAGGACAGCTTTGAGGTCCATGGCTTCTACAAGGGCAATGGCTGCTACGGAATCAACTTTATGCCCGAGAGTGCCGGTGTCTGGAACTACACGGTGATCTCCAATGACCCCGAGCTCGATGGTGCCGCCGGCTCTTTTGAGGCCGTGCCCGCCACGGGCGCCAATCATGGTCGCGTGCTGCTGGCAAGGGATGTGCTCGCCCACGGAGCTCCGTTCATTACCGACGAGGATTTCAACTTTGCCTACGAGGATGGAACGCGCTACCTGCCCTTTGGCACCACATGCTATGCCTGGACCAACCAGGATGTTCAGCTGCAGGAGCAGACGCTCGAGACGCTCGCAGAGGCACCTTTTAACAAGATCCGCATGTGCGTCTTCCCCAAGTTCTACGACTATAACGTTGAGGACCCAGCGATGTATGCCTATGAAGGCGAGAAGGGCGATTTCGACCATTTTCGCTTCTATGAGCCGTTTTGGGAAAACCTCGAGCACCGCATCGAGCAGCTTGACGAGCTGGGTATCCAGGCGGATCTCATCGTTTTGCATCCGTATGACAAGCCTGAGGACTGGGGCTTCTCTCGTATGACGCGCGAGGAGGATATTTTCTACCTGACGTATGTCGCTCGTCGCTTCTCGGCATACAAGAACATTTGGTGGAGCCTCGCCAATGAGTGGGACCTTATGCCGTGGAAGCCGGCCGAGGACTGGGACCGCTATGCCCGTATCATCATGGCGAACGACCCGTATGGTCATCTGCGCAGTATCCACAATTGCCGTGAGATCTTTGACCACAGTCATCCGTGGATTACGCACGTGAGCTACCAGAGGTGCGACCTCAAGAACACAGCCGAGGACGTCACCATGCTGCGCGCGCAGTATAGCAAGCCGGTTTTGATCGACGAGGTCGGCTATGAGGGCAACATCAACTGGGGCTGGGGTAACCTGACCGCTCAGGAACTCGTACGTCGTTTTTGGGAGGGCAGTTTGCGTGGCGGTTATGTGACCCACGGTGAGACCTACGTCGACCGCGGACCCAAGCTGTGGTGGGCGCACGGCGGCAAGCTCTACGGCGATTCGCCCGATCGCATTGGCTTTTGCCGTCGCTACATGGAGGCGCTGCCGGCCGATTTTGACTGGGTGCCCGATGAGGTCGGCATCCTTGACGGTACGTTTACCTGGGATGTCACCTGTATGTCCAACGATCATGGCCACGGGACTGCCGATGTCCTTATGTACTTTGGGTTCAATCGTCCGGCGTATCGTGAGTTTGAGGGCGAGGCGGGCGCTCGTTACAAGGTGAATGTCGTGGACACATGGGACATGACGGAGGAAGAACTTCCCGGAACCTTTGAGGGCAAGTTCCGCATCGACCTCCCTAGTAAGCAGTATATGTTGCTTCGTCTGACTAAAGTAGAGGCGTATTTATAGAGATAATCGGCTCCGGGCGCGATTTGCTGCACGACCATCATAAGGGCAGCCCCTGTGGTGGTCGCGGCGATGCGCGTTCGGGGCTATGGCATGTGAGGGGCGAATATGCAGGAGTTCTTTGGAATCGATGTGGGCGGTACGGCCGTTAAATGGGCTGTGCTGGGCGAGGATTTTTCCATCCGCGAGCGCGGGAGCCTGCCGACGGGCTTTACCACGGCTGAGGAGACCGTTTCGGCGTTGATCGGGCTCGTCGAGCCGTACCGTGAGCGCGTGAGCGCCGTAGGCGTGAGCGCACCCGGCGGTATTTACGAGGGAGATGTCACGGGAACGATCCATCGCGGCGGTGCGCTCACGTTTATGGACGGCTGCCCACTGGGAAAGCTCATGCGCGAGGCGCTGGGGGTGCCGGTTGCCGTCAATAACGACGGTAAGTGCTGTGCACTCGGTGAGTATGCGGCTGGCGCTCTGCGCGGGACGCGTTTTGGCGTGGTGCTCGCTATCGGCACGGGCATCGGCGGCGGTATCGTCATCGACGGCAAGGTCCTGCGCGGAGCGCACTGCTTTGCAGGCGAGTTCAGCTTCTTGCGCAACGATGCCACGACTGCCGCGAGCATGGAAAACTCCTTTGCGGGCTCGGGCGGTTGGCGCGCGCTCCGCGATGCCGCCGTTGCCGAGAAGGGCCTGCCTGCGGATTCTCCGGTGGACGGCCGCCGCGTCTTTGAGTGGATCGCGGATGGCGACATAGCGGCGCAGCGCGCGCTCGACCGCTACGCTCGCGCATTTGACGGACAGCTCATCAACCTGCAGGCCGTGCTCGACCCCGAGGTCTTTGTGATCGCAGGCGGCATCTCGTGCCATCCCGAGCTCGTCGATGCCCTGCGTGCGCAGATGCCGCTGGCCCTCGCGAGTTACGAAGGGACCCTTGCTGGCATTCCTGTGCCGCAGATAAAGGTGGCCGAGCTCGGCAACGACGCCAACCTTTACGGTGCTGTCCAGGAGGCCATGCGCCTGGTGTAGCGCGAGCCAAACGAGACTGTCAAAAAAGATAAAGGCCGGCATTAACCCCATTGTTCGGAAAACCATTGATCCCGAAAAGCCTTTACAGAATGCCGTGGCCTCAAAGCGCGCCCGCATCGACGCTTCGCCTGCGCTAAACTGGAGAGCACGTACGCGATTACGAGAGGAGCCCGCATGGAGGCTTACAAGCAAGAGTTCATCAAGTTTATGGTCGAGTCCGACGTCCTTAAGTTCGGCAGCTTTACGCTCAAGAGCGGCCGTCAGTCCCCGTTCTTTATGAACGCCGGCGCTTACGTGACGGGCTATCAGCTCAAGAAGCTGGGCGAGTATTACGCCCAGGCTATCCACGATAACTTTGGCGACGACTTTGACGTGCTGTTTGGGCCGGCCTACAAGGGCATTCCCCTGGCCGTCGTGACCGCAATTGCCTACCACGAGCTGTACGGCAAGGAGGTCAAGTACTGCTGCGACCGTAAGGAGGCCAAGGACCACGGTGCCGATAAGGGCAACCTGTTGGGCTACGAGCCCCAGGACGGCGACCGCGTGGTCATGGTCGAGGATGTCACCACCAGCGGCAAGTCCATCGACGAGACCTATCCCAAGGTTAAGGCTGCTGCTGATGTTGAGATCAAGGGCCTGATCGTGTCCCTCAACCGCATGGAGGTCGGCAAGGGTGGCGTGACCACCGCGCAGAAGGAGATCGAGGCCAAGTACGGTTTCCCCGTCGCGAGCATCGTCTCCATGGCCGAGGTCGTCGAGACCCTCTACAACCACGAGATTGACGGTAAGGTCGTCATCGACGACGAGCTCAAGGCCGCCATCGACGCTTACTACGAGCAGTACGGAGCCCGAGAGTAGTTACGGCGTTTTACCAAACGCCGTAACCGGCCGACGCTGCGCGCCGCCCAGGGCGACAATTTGTCATTCGAAAGGCGAGGCATGACCAGAAGGTCAATGCCTCGCCTTTTTCATGCCAACTTGTTCGCTCTGGACGTCGCTCGCTGTCCGTCCTCTACCTGCGGCGTTGCCTCGCTCCGGCGGTAGTCATTGGGGACGTTCTTGTTTGACTAGTCGTTTAAGAACGCCCCCAATGACTACCTTGCACTAAATCTGCCAGCCCTCGCCCGGCTCGTCCTTTACTTTACCGAGATAAAGTGAACGTGTAGATTCGCAACCCACTCGCAACCGTTCTATGGCACGATATTGAACGAATGTATGCTATGCGCCCGAGCCTTTCGGGCAGAGTGGGAGACAGTATGGTTAAGCTGTACGAGGACGGCATCTACCTGCGCGGCGGCAGCGAGATTGTGCCTGCGGCCGAGGCTGCCGAGCACGGTATTACGCAGACACCCGAGGATGCCAAGCGTGGCACCATCGCGTATTCGATCCTCCAGGCACACAATACGTCCGGAGATCTCGAGGCGCTCAAGATTCGCTTCGATGCCATGGCGAGCCACGACATCACCTTTGTTGGCATCATCCAGACGGCGCGCGCCTCGGGCATGGAACAGTTCCCGCTGCCCTACGTGCTCACCAACTGCCATAACTCGCTGTGCGCCGTGGGCGGCACCATCAACGAGGACGACCATGTCTTTGGCCTTTCCGCGGCCAAGAAGTACGGCGGCATCTTCGTCCCGCCGCACATCGCCGTCATCCATTCCTTTATGCGTGAGAACTTCGCCGGTTGCGGCAAGATGATCTTGGGCTCCGACTCGCACACCCGCTACGGCGCCCTGGGCACCATGGCCGTGGGCGAGGGCGGCGGCGAGCTGGCAAAGCAGCTGCTGCGTGACACCTACGACGTCGCCTATCCCGGCGTCGTCGCCATCTACCTCACGGGCGCCCCGCGCCCCGGCGTCGGCCCGCACGACGTGGCGCTCGCCATCATCCGCGCCGTCTTTGCCAAGGGCTACGTCAAGAACAAGGTCATGGAGTTTGTGGGCCCCGGCATCGCGAGCATGACGACCGACTACCGTAATGGCGTCGATGTCATGACCACCGAGACCACCTGCCTGTCGAGCATCTGGGCCACCGACGAGGACACGCACGCGTTTCTGACCATGCACGGCCGCGGCGACGACTACCGCGAGCTCAAGCCCGCCGATGTTGCCTACTACGACGGCTGCGTCGAGGTCGATCTGTCGAGCATCAAGCCCATGATCGCCCTGCCGTTCCATCCTTCCAACGGCTTCGAGATTGACGAGCTCAACGAGAACCTCGAGGACATCCTGCATGAGGTGGAGCTCGAGGCCGCCAAGATCGGCGAGGGCAAGACGCACTTTAGCCTGCTCGACAAGATCGTCGACGGCAAGCTGCACGTGCAGCAGGGCGTTATCGCCGGCTGCTCGGGCGGTAACTACGACTCCGTGGTTCAGGCCGCCCGCGTGCTCAAGGGCGCCAACACCGGCTGCGGCGAGTTCTCGCTGTCGGTCTACCCCACGAGCCAGCCCGTGGCACTCGAGCTTACACGCCGCGGCTATATCTACGACCTTATGGAGGCCGGCGCGATCGTGCGCACGGCATTCTGCGGCCCGTGCTTCGGCGCCGGCGACACACCCGCCAACAACGGCCTGTCCATCCGCCACACCACGCGCAACTTCCCCAACCGCGAGGGTTCCAAGCCGGGCAATGGCCAGCTGAGCGCCGTGGCCCTGATGGACGCTCGCTCCATTGCGGCGACGGCTGCCAACGGCGGCGTCCTGACGCCGGCGACCGATCTGCCCGAGGAGACTTGGGACGAGGCCTGCGAGTACACCTTTGACGACGCGCCGTACAAAAAGCGCGTGTACTGGGGCTTTGGCAAGGCGGAGTCTGCCGACGAGCTGGTCGAAGGCCCCAACATCAAGCCGTGGCCCGCGATGGAACCTCTCAGCGACGATATCCTGCTCAAGGTGTGCTCCAAGATCATGGACCCGGTCACCACGACTGACGAGCTCATTCCCTCGGGTGAGACGAGTTCCTTCCGCTCCAACCCGCTGGGCCTGGCCGAGTTTACGCTCAGCCGTCGCGACCCGGCCTACGTGGGTCGTTCCAAGGAGGTCGACGCCGTGGAGAAGCGCCGCGTTGCCGGCGAGGCCGCAGGCAACCTGGCGGCACTCGATGTCGAGCTTGCGGGCGTGTTTGAGGCGCTGGCCGGCGCGGGCGTCGCGGCAGATGCCAAGGCGACCGAGTACGGCTCCATGCTCTATGCCAAGAAGCCCGGTGACGGTTCTGCCCGCGAGCAGGCTGCGAGCTGCCAGCGCGTAATTGGCGGTCTGGCCAACATCGTCCACGAGTACGCCACCAAGCGCTATCGCTCCAACGTGATGAACTGGGGCATGGTGCCCTTCCAGATGGAGGCCGAGCCTAACTTTGAGGTGGGCGACTACGTCTTTGTGCCGGGTATCCGCGCCGCGCTCGATGGCGACCTAAAGGGCATCGCCGCCTACGTGGTGCGCGCCGACGGCACGGTCGAGCAGATTGAGCTCTACATTGCCGACATGACGGCAGAGGAGCGTGCCATCGTCAAGGCCGGCTGCCTGATCAACTACAACAAGTTCAAGGCCGCTGCCGAGTAACTCTGCTGTACGCCCCGGCCACACCTTTCTCTCGTGCTCACGCGCTTCGCGAGGGTCGCCCGAGGGAAAGGTGTGGCCGGGGCTACCGCGACGTTCTCGTTGGGTCTTGAGGGACGCTAATAAATAGACTTGCTTGATGCCGCCTCTGTTAATGGGGCGGTTTCCTTTTGTCGAAAACTACCACATTGGGGTCAGGCACCTTTGTGGTGGTCCCGTTTGTCTCGACCTGTAACATCTGGGCCCCTATTTGACGAGCGGTTGTTACAGATTGAGACAAACGATCGCCGCTGATCATTTCATCTCAATCTGTAACATCTAAGATCGAAAAGGGCCGCTAGATGTTACAGATCGAGACAGTCGAGTGCCAGAGTCGAAAACCACCACAAAGGGGACAGGCACCTTTGTGGCGGTGGGGAACGAGCTCGATGTTGTTGTGATTGTTGAGCGGTATGTTAATGAGCGCCTCTACAGGATTTTATCTGGGCTGGCGGGTTTGGTTGTTTTGGGGATGCCGAGTTTGGATGACGCGAAATCGTCAACATCGTCCTTGATTCCATCTTTGGTGTAGACGGTGACCGTATAGGTGCTGTGCCCGAATTCGCTCTTGTCGCGTGTCGCCCAGGCCTGCCAGTAGGCAGCCCCGTTTCGCCCTTTGATTTTTCCGACACGGCGGAGTTCTGTTCGCTTTAATTGCTGGTTGCTATAGATGGTTCGACCGGCCTCCTCGGTGAGCCCGCACTGTCCAAGCATCTTGTCGAGGACTTGGTTCATGTGGCGCTCATCGGTGTTTGGTGCGTAGTCGTAGGCGAGGGTGATGGAGTCGAGTGGCTGGTCGTCGATCAGATAGTTTAGCGCCTGAGGTTCAAGGCAGAAATAGGGGGAGCATCCGTCGACCTTGCCGAGCAACGGTAACTTGGACTGCCAACTTCCGGTGGGAATTGCATATTCGTAGAACACGCCACGGCAGACAAAGGAGAGCGAGGTGGCACGCGAGCCGGCGTCGATCATCCCGCAAAGATCGAAGGGCGAGGCGATACCAAAAGAAAAGGGCGTGATGACGATAAGGAAGAGCATCACGATGGGTATGGCGAGAATGGCGATGACGTTGCGACCGGTGGAATGAGACGGCTTCATATGCGCTCCTCGAGACAAAGATCTGTTGAGGATAGGCAGAAATGGATATGTTCAGAGAACAATTCAAGTTTAATCTCATGGCGCGAGATGGTCGACCGTTAGCGTCGAAAACCACCACAAAGGTGCCTGTCCCCTTTGTGGTGGTGAGGAGCGCGCGGCTTCTTTTGGTAATAGTGTTAGCTGGCGGTATCATTAGTGCAGGTGGCGAAGGTTTGCATTGTGGGGTGTTTTGCCGTGAGCCGTTCTGCCCGTATTGGATTGATTGTCTTGGCGCTTGCGATCGCTGTGGTTGGCGCGGGCGCTGTCGGTATGGCATTTCTACCTGCTGCGGTGACGGAGCCGGTGGTCAAGCCTGTGACTCAATCTGTCGAACTTCTGACCGGCGCCGCCAAGCCCGAGACCATTACCGTTGATTTTGATGAGCAACCGGCTGCGCTGGGCATTAGTAATTATCCACATATTCAGCTTGGGGCTATGCGCTATACCACGGATTCTAGTCTTATCGACAGGGCGTCCGAGCTGCTCAAGGGCGAAACCTTTAAGCGCTGGTATGGATATGCGTCCTATCGGGCAAAAGCGAACGACATGGTTGGCGGATGCCGCTCGTCCATCGAGTTGGACACTGCAAACGGCGCAAAGTTATGTGATGTCTCGTACGATCCGGGCTACGAGGGCAATGAGGGTCCGGGTATCTACATCATGGACGGCGATGTCGCCTATGTCATGGAGGGCGACCAGACCGAGCTCAACGATTTTATGGGTCAGTGTATCCAAGATGCCTATAAACAGACCTGCTTGCCTGACCCGCAGACTGCACGCGATAGTGGGTCTGCCCGTACATGGCTGTTCGAGGATGAGATGCCCTGGACCGTCGAATCGTGAAGTACGGGTTCGGCGAAGGAGTAGAGACCGCGACCACCACAAAGGTGCCTGTCCTCTTTGTGGTGGTTTTCGGTCTGTCTCGATCTGTAACATCTTGGCCGCTAAAAGTGGGCTTGGTGTTACAGATTTAGATTTTCGATTCGGGCGTCTTCTGTTCGTCTCGATTTGTAACAGATGGAGCTCTATTTGCCGAGTAGATGTTACAGATTGAGACAAACGGGCGCCGTTGGCCATTTCATCTTGATTTGTAACATCTGGAGCCATAAACAGTCGCTAGATGTTACAGATTGAGATAGTAAGGGGACGAGGTCGCAGCGGGCGAGCGTGCCTGCTCCCTATCTCTCAATCACTCAGAAAATCTTATATATAGAGACTTAGATTTGTGTATAAGATCGCGCAAAGCTGGCAACAATACTTCTCGAACAACGTGAAGCCGCCCCGTAGGGCGGCCGCCCCAAGAGAGGTGATTCCATGAGAATCGATAAGCTAGCAATGACGTCGCGCGAGGCGCTGCAGACCGCCATGAGCACGGCTGCCGACGCGCAGGCCGGCGCGGTAGAGCCGATTCACCTGCTGTCCGCCCTGCTCGGTGCCGGCGAGCGCAATATCTCCGTGATCATAGAGCGCATTGGTGCCGACCCGGCTCAGCTCGCACGCTCCACGCAAGATGCCATCGACCACGCGCCCAAGGTTTCGGGCGAGGGCCAGCAGATGGGCCTGTCCAACGAGCTCGTCCGCGTCATCGAAAAGGCCGAGAAGAAGGCCACCAAGATGGGCGACAGCTTTGTGGTGACCGAGCATCTGCTGATGGCACTTGCCGAGGACAAGGGCGAGGCCGGCCGCGTTCTGCGCGACGCAGGCGTCACCAAGGAGCGCATCGAGCAAGTCTACGAGGAGCTGCGCGGCGATGACCGCGTGACGTCCGCCGAGGACAAGACGCAGTTTGAGGCGCTGGAGCAGTACGGTCGCAACATCTGCGACCTCGCCCGCGCCGGTCATCGGCCGTACCGATGAGATTCGCCGCACCATCCAGGTCCTGTCCCGTCGTACCAAGAACAACCCCGTGCTCATCGGTGAGCCGGGCGTCGGCAAGACGGCCATCGTCGAGGGCATCGCCCAGCGTATCGTGGCTGGCGACGTGCCGAGCACGCTGCGCGACCGCGACCTCATCGAGCTCGACATGAGCGCGCTGGTCGCCGGCGCCAAGTACCGCGGCGAGTTCGAGGACCGCTTGAAGGCCGTGCTCAAGGAGGTACAGAAGTCCGAGGGCAAGGTCATCTTGTTCATCGATGAGCTCCACACCATCGTGGGCGCGGGTGCCACCGAGGGCTCCATGGACGCCGGCAACATCCTGAAGCCGGCGCTTGCCCGTGGCGACCTGCACGCGATCGGCGCGACCACGCTTGACGAGTACCGCAAGTACATCGAGAAGGACGCGGCGCTCGCGCGTCGTTTCCAGACTGTGATGGTCTCCGAGCCTACCGTCGAGGACACCATCTCGATCCTGCGTGGCCTCAAGGAGAAGTACGAGATTTTCCACGGCGTGCATATCACCGATAGCGCGCTCGTGGCAGCTGCCGACCTCTCCGATCGCTACATCGCCGACCGCTTCCTGCCCGACAAGGCCATCGACCTGGTCGATGAGGCGGCAAGCCGCCTGCGCATGGAGCTCGACAGCATGCCGGTCGAGATTGACGCCACCACGCGTCAGCTCACCCAGCTGCAGATCGAGGAGCAGGCGCTCATGAAGGAGACCGACGACGCCTCCAAGGAGCGTCTGGAGGCCCTGCGCCAGGAGATTGCCGAGGTCCAGGAAAAGCTCAACGTGCAAAAGGCCGGCTGGCTCAACCAAAAGAACGCCATCGACCACGTGCAGGAGCTCAAGGGGCAGCTTGACGAGGCCAAGAGCGAAGAGGAGCGCGCGACGCGCAACGGCGACCTGGGCCGTGCGTCCGAGCTGCGCTTCTCCGTGATTCCGGGCCTGCAGCAGCAGATTCAGGATTCCGAGGTCGCGCTCGAGGCACAAAAGCAGCAGGACGGCGAGGGCCTCAACGAACAGGTGACCTCCGATGAGATCGCCGAGGTCGTGAGCGCCTGGACCGGCGTGCCTGTGTCCAAGATGATGCAGGGCGAGCTCGACAAGCTGAAGGGCTTGGAGGGTGAGCTGCATAAGCGCGTCATCGGCCAGGATGAGGCGGTCTCCGCTGTGGCCGCGGCCGTGCGCCGCAGCCGTGCGGGTCTCTCCGACCCGGACAAGCCCATCGGCAGCTTCTTCTTCCTGGGCCCCACCGGCGTGGGCAAGACCGAGCTCGCCAAGGCGCTTGCCGAGTGCCTGTTCGACGACGAGCGCGCACTCGTGCGTATCGACATGTCCGAGTACATGGAGAAGTTCAGCGTCCAGCGTCTGATCGGTGCGCCCCCGGGATACGTGGGTTACGACGAGGGCGGCCAGCTCACCGAGGCCGTGCGTCGTCGTCCGTACTCCGTGATCTTGCTCGACGAGATGGAGAAGGCTCATCCGGATGTCTTCAACGTGCTGCTGCAGGTGCTCGACGACGGCCGTCTGACCGATGGCCAGGGTCGCCAGGTGTCCTTCAAGAACACGATTATCATCATGACGTCTAACGTGGGCTCCAAGGCCATCGCCGATCTGTCCGGCAAGGACGAGGAGGAGATGCGCCATCAGGTCGACGCCGCCATGGCTCAGACCTTCCGCCCCGAGTTTCTCAACCGTATCGACGATATCGTGGTGTTCCATCCGCTCGGCATGGCGCAGATCGAGAAGATCGTCGACATCCAGCTTGCCGACGTCCGCGCACGCCTGGCCAAGGAGCGCATGACGCTTGCCATCACCCCGGCGGCCAAGCAGATGCTCGCCGTGGGCGGCCTGGACCCCGTGTTCGGTGCCCGTCCGCTCAAGCGCCTGGTCCAGCGCGAGGTCGTGGACGCCATCGCCGCCGCCATCATCGACGGCACGGTGCGCGAGGGCGATCAGGTGACGGTCGATGTCGACAAGGACGGCGGCTTTACCGTCGTGTGCGACAACACGCCGGCGGCCACCTACGAGGTTCCCGACGCCGAGTAGATTTTTGGGACATGCCTTAAAATCTGCCAGCCGTCTCTAAACGCCAAGGGCGGCGGATCCAATTGGGTCCGCCGCCCTTTTTCGTGCGACAATCGATGTTGTTGAACGTGAGTGCATGGCAAGGAGCTATACAGATGATAGACAAGAGCAAGACAAACACGCCGGCGACCGATGCCGCACCCGCCGCACCCAAGCCTGCGCCTAAGCCGGCGCCCAAGCCGCGCGATCCCTACATTCGCGCCGAGAACGAGGACGACGACGGCTACGATCCCTACAGCGATCGCCGCCCCGAGCGTGAGCCGATGTTCGAAGCCGATCCGTGGCGCTGAGTGCCACCCAAAAGGCCACCAATAAGTTGCGGTGAAATAGGGACTGTTTTGCGGTTTGACCAGCAAAAACAGTCCCTATTTCACCGCAACTGCGTTGGGGATTGTTCTACAGGGGGAGGGTAGTCAAAAAAGCCCCGTCCCAAATTGACTGCTCGGGGAGTCGCATTCGAGCTCGGTTGTCCTCTTAGCCACTCGATATCCTTTGGAGCAATAACGGTGATAAAACTTGCTTAAGTGTTAATCAAGCCACACACAATCTTGCTCTCTAATTAATCAAGAATCAGTATAATTTTGATTAGCTAGAGAGCAAGATTGGAGAATCATGGCATTCAACGACTTGATCGCCCAGAAAATAAAGGACTTTGAACAGCAGGGGGTTCCGCAGGTCTTTGAGCGAGACCTTGATCTGGGAAACCCACAGGAGCCAAAGCGCGACAACATCGTAAATGTGGTTGTGGGGGCCCGCCGTTGTGGAAAGACGTATCGCCTGTATCAGGAGATGCAGCGGCTTCAGGGTCGGGGCGTCGAGCTTGACCGGATGCTTTACTTTAATTTTGAGGACGAGCGCTTGCGCCCGTATGAGTCATCGCTGCTGGCGGACGTGCTCGACACGTTCTATGCGCTGTATCCTGCTGCTCGAACCGAGGGCGCTTACATTTTCTTTGACGAGATCCAGGAAATTCCCGAATGGGGTGCGTTTCTGCGGCGTGTAGTCGATACGGAGAAAGCGACCGTCTATGTGACGGGATCTTCTTCTAAGATGCTGTCCTCAGAGCTTAAGAGCGAGTTCAGGGGTCGTTCTCTTATACGGGAGCTTTTTCCGTTGAGTTTTTCGGAATACGTTCGATATAAGACGGGGAACGTTTTCGAGCCAGATGCGACCTTTTCCCCAAGCGATGCAGCGCTGCTTCGACATCATCTGATCGGATATCTTGAACGAGGGGGATTCATCGCGACGCTTGAGCAGACGCCTGCAGACGCGATTCAGCTGCTACAGGAATATGCTTCGCGAACGGTCGCTATGGACGTCGTTGAGCGTTACGACGTCAAGAACCCTCGCTTGGCATCGCTGTTCCTAACGCGGTGTATGGCATCTTCGGGACGAGAGCTGTCGGTGAACAAAGTGTACAACGAGTTCAAGAGCAGGCAGATACCCGTCAGTCGTAATTCGCTCAGCGACTTACTTGAGTATTATGAGGACGCCTACCTGCTGTTCTCCGTGCCGGAGTTCACGCGTTCACTGGCAAATAACATGCGGTCTGCGTCTAAGGTCTACGCTGTCGATCCTGCGATGTTTGGAGCATTCTCTCCCGCATCGGCATTGGACCAGGGCCAGAGGCTCGAGACCGCAGTGTTCAACGCGCTAAGAAGAAGGACTCCCGCGGTGAGGATCGGATCGGTCTGCCGCCTGCTGATCAAAGAGAAGAGCAAAAGCCATGAGGTGGACTTTGTGGCTGGGGACGCACTTCTCATGCGGGCTTATAGCCTGATTCAGGTGAGTGTGGATATGGCAAGTGAGAAAACGCGCGAGCGCGAAATTGCCGCGCTTGATGCCTCGATGGCCCAGTTCGATCTTGGCGAGTCGGCAATCGTTACCATGGATGAGCAGGCCGATATTCCATGCGAACACGGTGTGGTACACGTTGTGCCCGCATGGAAGTGGCTCCTTGCCTAATCGTCTATGGGCCTGTGGGGTCAGGACCTCCTGGCCCCTTCATCACGGTTGGGGAGCACCATGATGCGCCAGGCTAGTCCTGGGCTTTGATACTCGGCAGGAGAATCTGGGCGAGGTAGTCGGTCTCGAGTTTGGTCGCGGCGTCAGCCTTGCCGTCTTTGCCGACCAGCACGTTCTTGATCTGGCTATAGGTGTAGCGGTTGCCGGTCGTAAGCTCGACAAGCTCAATGGCCGTGTCCATGGGGTAGGTCGACACGGGGTCTTGCGTGCGCCCGTTGATGGTCTGGGGCACCACGTACGGATAGACGGGGCCGCTGGCGCAGACGGTGTAGCCGTTGCCGAGGTTTGCCGCACCCAAAACCGCATCGCCCTCATCGGGCGTAAAGCTCTCGCCGTCGCGCACCGTGACAAGCGTCACAAGCGGCGTGTTCGTGTCGCCGGCAAGATAGATGCACAGCGTGCTGCCGTTTTGCCAAGTCGCGACTTTACCGTACCACTCAACGGGAATATCGAGCTGATACAGGTCCGTTGCCTTATGTCGAGCATCGGCGTCGCGGGCCGCCTGTGCCTCGCGGGAGCTCACGGCGTTGACGGCGGCATCACGGCGCGCGGTTGCCGCCTGCTGGAGCACCTTTGCGACCGCGGCGGAGTTCACCCCGCCTTCCTCGGCATACTTGGCGGCGGCATCGATCTGGTCGTCAGTCACCGTGTCGGCCGAAGGCACCTTGAGCTTAAAGGTGGCCTGGGCACTCAAATCCTGCCCATCGCTCTTAATGGTGACCTGCGCCTTGGTGGTCGGCACGGTGTAAATGGTACCGTCGGCTGCGATGGGGGACCCAGCGATGGAGAGCGTATAGTCGCCGGGCAGCAGCTTAATGCCACGACCATGCTCGTCAACGTAGAGTGTTTCGCTCACGGAAGAACCGTCGGAATCCTGCCCGCTCACCTGTACGGGAATCTTGGAGCCGGTTGAGCAGTCGAGGTCCGCGGCATGCACGCCAATCTGCACCGACATCATCGTGTGCGCGCTGGCGGCGACAGCGGCAGCCTGCTCTTGCTGATATCCGTTCCAGGCGGCATAGCCTGCGCCGCCGGCGACGAGCGCGACGGCCACAACGCCGGCAACCATCAGGTTGCGGCGCTTGGGCGACATCTTGCGATGACGAACCTCGGCTTCGCGTGCCGAAGGAACGGACGGTAGGGGAATATCGCCCATGGCGATGGTCTCGTCCACGGCAGGCGCGGAGCCCAGGCCGGGAAGCTCGCGGGTCAGTGAATCTTCGGCCGGCAAGCTGTCGAGCAAGATGGTTTCCTCGCTCGTGTCGGATTCGGGCTGGTCGTCGGCCTCGCATTCGGATTCCTCGTGCCCCGCCTCGTCCTCGGTGGGCGCGGCGCCATCGTCTTTTGCATCCTGATCATCGGGCTGCGCCTCGATTTCCGGCTCATCCCGCACATCAACGCTCGAATCGTCAAACGCAATCTCGGCCAGTGCGATCTGGTCTAGGCTCTCCAGGGCCTCGGCACACGCTTCTGCATCTTGGGCCGCATCCTCTTGGCCCATCGTCTCATCTTTCATATATCCCCCAAGCTCAATATCGGGACAACACTGTACCCAAAAACAGGACCCCATAGAGCTGCCGCATGATTTGAAATCCAATTTTATTTGTGCGTGTGTTTTTGAATGAAGGCGCAACGACAAAAGCCCCCGGAAAGCGAGCGAAACGCTTTCCGGGGGCTCTACGAGACATTGGATTGAAAAGCCTGGCAGGTGGGCCTATGCCCAAGTACCAACAGCGATCAACATGTTACTCGGCGTGCGCGTAATCAACCTTGGCGCGGCGAGCGGTGGCCTTCTCCCAGTCGCTGGTGCCCTCAAAGACATCCTGCTTGTAGGGATTGCGGCCGAGCTTCTTGGCGCGGTAGGCGATGTAGATGATCGCGGCGACGTTGGCGATCAGTGCGGCGATCGAGACCGCGGTAGCGGCGCCGGGGTCGAGCGTGGAGTGGGTCACAAAGATGGACTCCTCCTGGAAGTACGGGAACACCTGGGCAAACATGCACCAAATGGCCAGCGTAAAGGCGCGGTTCTGGATCCAGCCGCCCTTGTTCCAGATAAAGGCGGCGACGGTGGGCGCCAGCAGCAGCGCAAAGCCGCAGAACCAGGAGTGGGTGGGCAGGCAGTTGTAGGTGTAGCAGAAGTTCCAGATATCGTAGGCGATGATGTAGACCCAGGTCATGTCGGGCCACAGCATATCGGTCTTGTCCTCGGAGGCGTAGACGCTCCACCAACCGGTCATGCAGAAGATGTTGATGAGACCGGCGATGCCGTTGAACACGTTGTTCCAGCCGGCCAGCTGCGTAGCACCTTCGGAGGTGACCCAGGTGGACTCGCCCAGGACAAAGAAGTGATAGGCGCTCTCGAAGTCGGACACGACGGCGATCAAGATGTTGATGGCGACGATCACAAACGGCCACGCGCGGAACCAATGCGCCTTGCCGATCTTTCCCCACTGGTACTTAATGGCGATGAAGCCCCAGCAACCGGCCAGCGCCGCGTATACCTTGGCGTAGTGGAACCAGCTGTTCTGATACACATGGGTGGGGTTGGTGAGCGCCCACTCGGCGCCCTGCGAAACGCCGATGGCGATGGCGACGCAGTAGATGGTCATGGCCAGCGGAGCCACGCCAAAGATGATTGCCGCGCCCAGCTTGGTGCGGCGGCCGACCTCGTTGAGCACGATCAGGCCAATAAAGACCATGGCCCAGCCCGCCCAGTGGATAAGGGTATCGCTACCCCAAACATCGAACAGCATGCTGCTCTCCTTTCACACGCCCGCGGCCCCTCTTCTGATCGCGGGCAGTTTGGCCAAATGTCGTCAGCTCTGGGGCTTGCGCTCCGGATACTTGGCGGTATAGCCCTCGATGTGGAGTGTCGAGGCGATGATTTCCTTGACCGTCTCGTCGGGCACATCGGGGTGCGTGCGGATATACATCAAAAGACCCATGATGAGGGTGTAGAACGTTTCGTAGACATGATCGATGCGCAGCTCGTGATGGGCGACAAAGTCCACCACGGTGGTGTCGCAGATGTACTGCGCCACGCGCTGGACCACGTTGTGCAGAAAGCCGCCGTAGAGCGCGCCGCTGCTTGAGATGAGTGTACTCGGCAGCTCGTGACCGCTGGCGACCAGACGCTTAAAGAGCGGGGCGACGGTGTCGAGCGCGCCCTCGATATCGCCGACGGTGCGGTTGGCATTCCACTGCTCGAGCTCGGAGATGAAACCGTCGATCGCCTCGTCCATAACAGCGGTGACAGCGGCGTCCATGTCGGCGAAGTAGTGGTAGAACAGCGAGCGCGTGCAGCCGGCTCGTTTGGTCACGGCCGATACCGATAGATGCGACACGCCCAGCTCAGAGCTTACGGTGCGCACGGCGGCGAGGATCTCGCGACGGCGTTCGTCGCCCGTCAAGCGCTTTGCCGCGCTATCGGATGCGGGGACGGCATCGACTACAGAGGTATCTGCTGTGTTGTTGCCCATGTTTTGCCGCCTTTCATCCTCTTTTGCCTGACCGTTCGCCTAACAGTCTTGAATATTGTTGACGGTTCGTCAATACTATTTTTGACACAATGTCAACAATGGCGGGTGAACGGCATGGGGGCATGCCCGGCCTGCAAAAAAAGAGGGGCGCTGCGGCCTCGTCGTGCTGCGGCAAGAGAAGGGACAACCATGATTCTCAACGGACCGGGAATTAGCTACACCGAGCCCGACATCGGTTCGGAGTTCGTGCCGCCGCTGCCGGAGCATCCGCGCGAGGCAATCGTCAAGCTGTGCGAGCACTGCACCAACCGCCTGCTGCATCGCGACGAGCTGCTGGGCTACGAGTACTGGTCGTTTGCCGAGGCCGCAACCGACGAGCAGGCCGAAGTGCTCTGCAAGATGAAGATGCGCCGTCCCTATACGCTGCCCGAGATGGTCAAGCTCACCGGCATGCCCGAGGCAGATATCGAGAAGATGCTCGACGACATGAGCTACACGGGTCTGCTCGAGTACAACTGGGAAAACCCCGAGCGCGCCAAGCAGTGGGTGCTGCCCATGCTGGTGCCGGGTTCTGCCGAGTTCCTCAACATGCGCGTGAGCCAGCTCGAGGAGCATCCGGTCTATGCCAAGTTCTTTGAACAGGCATCCAAAGGCCCGCTGTCCAAGGCTACGCCGATGGTGCCGCCCGGAGGTGCCGGTATCGGCATGCACGTCATTCCGGTCGAAAAGGCCATCGATGCCGCGAGCACCTCGGTGCCTATTGAGCATATCGAGCACTGGCTCGACAAATACGAGGGTAAGTATGCTGCCAGCACCTGCAGCTGCCGCGCGAGCCGTCGCGTGATGGGCGAGGGCTGCGCCGACGACCCGGCCGATTGGTGCATCGCCGTGGGCGATATGGCTGACTACGTGGTCGAGACCGATCGTGGTCATTACGTGACCCGCGACGAGGTCTACGACATTTTGCGCCAGGCCGAGGACAACGGCTTTGTGCACCAGATCACCAACATTGACGGCGAGAACAAGATCTTCGCCATCTGCAACTGCAACGTCAACGTGTGCTACGCCCTGCGCACCTCGCAGCTGTTCAACACGCCCAACCTGTCGCGCTCGGCCTATGTCGCCAAGGTCGAGAAGGACAAGTGCGTGGCCTGCGGTCGCTGCGTTGAGGTGTGTCCGGCCGGCGCTGCCAAGCTGGGCCAGAAGCTCTGCAGCAAAAAGGCCGGCGGACAGGTGCCCGAGTATCCGCGCCAGGAGCTGCCCGATGCCACCAAGTGGGACCACACCAAGTGGTCGCCCAACTACCGCAACGACAACCGCATCGAGACGCATGAGTCCGGCACCGCTCCCTGCAAGACGGCCTGTCCCGCGCACGTTGCCGTTCAGGGCTACTTAAAGCTCGCGGCGCAGGGTCGCTATGATGAGGCGCTGGCACTCATTAAGCGCGAGAACCCGCTGCCCGCTATCTGCGGCCGTGTGTGCAACCGCCGCTGCGAGGACGCCTGCACCCGCGGTCGCGTGGACGAGGCCGTGGCTATCGACGAGGTCAAGAAGTTCATCGCCCAGCGCGATCTGGATGCCGCGACCCGCTATGTTCCACCTGTGGTGACGCCGACGCGCGCCGGCGGCTTCGATCAGAAGATCGCCATCATCGGCGCCGGTCCGGCCGGTCTGTCCTGCGCTTTCTATCTGGCCGAGAAGGGCTACAAGCCCGTCGTATTCGAGAAGAATGAGCGCCCGGGCGGCATGCTCACCTACGGTATTCCCAGCTTTAAGCTGCAGAAGGACGTCATCGAGGCCGAGGTCGAGGTTATTCGCCTGATGGGTGCCGAGTTCCGCTATGGCGTGGAGGTCGGCCGCGACGTGACGCTCGACGAGCTGCGCGCGCAGGGATTTAAGGCCTTCTACGTGGCTATTGGCTGCCAGGGCGGCCGCCTTGCCGGTATTCCGGGCGAGGACGCCGAGGATGTGACCGTGGCCGTCGACTTCTTGCGCGAGGTCAACAGCGGCAAGATCGACGCACTGCCCGGCCGCACCATCGTGGTGGGCGGCGGCAACGTTGCTATCGACGTCGCACGCAACGCCTGCCGCCTGGGTTCCGAGCACGTTGAGATGTTCTGCCTGGAGAGCGAGGCCCAGATGCCCGCCAGCGAGGAGGAGCGCCGTGAGGCCGTTGAGGACGGCGCGCACATCAGCTGCGGCTGGGGTCCCAAGGAGGTTCACCTGGACGAGGCCGGTCGCGTATGTGGCATTACCTTTAAGCGCTGCACGCGCGTCTTTGACGACGAGGGCCGGTTTGCGCCCGAGTACGACGAGAACGATCTGCGCCGCGTCGATGCCGATCGCGTGGTCATGTCCATCGGCCAGTCCATTGTGTGGGGCGACCTGCTGGCTGGCTCCAAGGTGGAGCTTGGCCGCGGCCAGGGTGCCCTTGCCGATCCCCAGACCTATCAGACCGCCGAGCCCGACATTTTTGTGGGCGGCGACGTCTACACCGGTCCGAGCTTTGCTATCGACGCCATCGCTGCCGGTCACGAGGCCGCTGTCTCCATCCACCGCTTTGTGCAGCCGGGCTCCACGCTCACCATCGGCCGCAACCAGCGCCGCTACACCGCGCTCGACCGCGACGATGTCGTGATCGAGAGCTATGACAACGCGAGCCGCGAGGTGGCGCATGTCGACCGCGAGCGCGAGAAGGCTGCGCCCTTTAGCGAGTACGTCGAGACCTTTACCGAAGAACAGGTGCGCGCCGAGACCGCCCGTTGCCTGGGTTGCGGTGCCTCGATCGTCGACCCCAACAAGTGCATCGGCTGCGGCCTGTGCACCACCAAGTGCGCGTTCGACGCCATCCATCTGGATCGCGACCGCCCCGAGTGCTCCACGATGGTCAAATACGAGCAAAAGCTCCCCAGCCTCGGCAAGTATGCTTTGAAGCGTGCAATCAAAATCAAATTCGGGAAGAAGTAAAAGAACCTAACAAGAAAGCGAACGGCGCAGGGGGCGGTTGGACAGCGAGCGAGTCCCAGGCGTGGCGAGGTGCCTTGAAAGAGGAGGGCATAGGGCTTTTGCCCATGCCCGACGATTGAAAGGCAGATCGCCCGTCTGGGGCTCGCGCAGCGTCAAATCGACCGCCGTTCGTTAGAACGGCGGAAGAAAAAGTGCACGAATTAGGAATCGTTTATCACATCATTCGCGATGTTGAGAATGTGGCGCGCGCCAATGGCGTGCGTCGCGTTTCGAGCGTGACGTTGCTGCTGGGCGAGGTCTCGG
The DNA here is from genome assembly GCA_905196265.1 of uncultured Collinsella sp. Classification (GTDB taxonomy): domain Bacteria; phylum Actinomycetota; class Coriobacteriia; order Coriobacteriales; family Coriobacteriaceae; genus Collinsella. The sequence continues at coordinate 33,903 of CAJJVE010000001.1, forward strand.
GCGTCGTTCCCGACTTGCTGCTCGACGCTTGGCGCTGGGCGGCAGATAAAAAGTCCATCACCGAGGGTGCGGAGCTTATTGTGGAGCCCGTCGAGGCCGTGACACATTGCGAGGCGTGCGGCCGCGACTATGCGACAGTCGAGCACGGCAAGACCTGTCCCCATTGCGGTAGCGGCGATACCTATCTGCTCCAGGGTCAAGAGGTCATGATCAAGCAGATCGAGACCCCCGACGAGGATCCGGCAGACGCTGCTCCCGACGGCCTCTCCGACGCTCCCGACGCCGTCGACGCCGCCAACCCCCTCCACATCGCCTAACTTGGTCGTTGGGGACGTTCTTAAACGACTAGCCAATCAAGAACGTCCCCAACGACTAGTCGTTTAAGAACGTCCCCAATGACTACTTGCGCTAGAGCATAAGTCACGCTAATAGTCAAGTTATGTCTGTTTAAACAAAATAGCGGCAGTACAAGCGCATTGGCGCTTGCCTAAAATCGATATTAATGAACAGCCTGCTTGTATCTGTAAAATGCGCGGCTTGATGAGCGGCGCCTTGGCGGGTAATGAGTGAAAAACCAGCGACGTAATCAACTTGTAACAAACCTAGACGTTTAAACAAATAATGCAACCTTTTGCGAATTTAGCTATAATTCCACAAACCAAACAGGTATACTTCCTTAATGTCGTGTAGGAAATACGTAGACAAAAAGGAGGTTATGTGATGGTAAGTATTGTTCTTGCTAGCCACGGGGACTTGGCAGCTGGAATCAAGCAGACGGGCTCGATGGTCTTTGGCGATCAGCCGTCTGTAGCCGTGGTCTCGCTCGAGCCGAGCATGGGACCCGACGACTTCCGTGCCAAGGTCGAGGAAGCAGTCGCTTCCTTCGAGGACCAGGAGCAGGTGCTCTTCCTCGTTGATCTGTGGGGCGGCACGCCGTTCAACCAGATCAGCGGGCTCATCGAGGGCCACGATTCCTGGGCTATCGTCACCGGTGTCAACCTGCCTATGCTCATCGAGGCATATTCGCAGCGCTTTGACGCAAAGAACACTGCACATGCGATCGCAAAACATCTCGTGACTGAGGCTAAGGCTGGCGTGCGCGTCAAGCCCGAGTCTCTGGAGCCCGAGGAGAAGAAGCCGGCTACGGCCGCCGCTGCTCCTGCAGGCGCCATTCCTCCGGGAACGGTCATCGGCGACGGGCACATCAAGATTGCCCACGTCCGTATCGACACCCGTCTGCTGCATGGTCAGGTGGCCACCACGTGGACCAAGCAGATCAACCCCAACCGCATCATCGTGGTTTCCGACGGCGTTGCTCACGACGAGCTCCGCAAGACCATGATCGAGCAGGCTGCCCCTCCGGGAGTCCATGCCAACGTCGTTCCCATCAAGAAGATGGCCGAGGTCGTCAAGGACACGCGCTTTGGTGACACCAAGGCCATGCTGCTCTTCGAGAACCCGCAGGATCTGCTCAAGGCCATCGAGGCCGGCGTCGACATCAAGGAAGTCAACATCGGTTCCATGGCTCACTCCAAGGGCAAGGTCGTCGTCACCAACGCCGTCGCTATGGGCGATGACGACGTCAAGACTCTCGAGGCCCTCAAGGCCAAGGGCGTCAAGTTCGAGGTCCGCAAGGTTCCTTCGGATTCCTCCGAGGATCTCGACGCCATGTTGAAGAAAGCTAAGGCCGAACTGGCCGCTCAAGCATAGTAAAGGAGGGTCCGATACATGTCTGCAATCACTATTCTGCTTGTTGCGATTGTCGCGTTGCTTGCCGGTATGGAAGGCATTCTGGATGAGTTCCAGTTCCATCAGCCGCTCGTGGCATGCACACTTATCGGTCTCGTAACCGGTCACCTTCAGGAGGGCATCCTCCTGGGCGGTTCGCTCCAGATGATGGCCCTTGGCTGGGCTAACGTTGGCGCCGCTGTCGCGCCTGACGCCGCTCTGGCCTCGGTCGCTTCTTCGATCATCATGGTGCTCGCCCTCAACGGTGGCGCCACCGATTCGGCCAAGGCCGTTACCACCGCTATCGCCGTCGCCGTCCCGCTGTCGGTCGC
>CAJJVE010000002.1:0-32182 GCA_905196265.1 uncultured Collinsella sp.
GCCCTCCCGAGACGGAGCCCTGCGCGCAGTCAACTCCTCATTTGAACGGAATAAAAGTTAGTGAGGTCCTGGCCAAATGGCCAGGACCTCTTTTCATGGCAGTCTTTTTGGGACGGGGCTTTTTAGCTGCCTTCAAATTAGCCGCCCTCTGTTACAGGCTTACCGTTCCTCGCGTTGCGGCCCGGCTGGCTCGGCCATCTTTATGCGGTTCTTGTCGATGTACATGTTTTTGTCGGCCTGGGAAAAGAGCTCGCGCATCGTGGGCGGTTCATCATAATCACTAGAAAGCGCATAGCCCACCGCGTAGCTGATAGGCATGTCGGGGTGAGCCTCGGAATACTCGCTCACGTTCGCACGAGTCCGAGCGAGACAGGATTCCACGGCAGCTCGATCGGCATCCCACAGCACCGCGATAAACTCATCGCCGCCGTCGCGGCCCACAAAGCAGGTCTCGGACGCCACGCACCCCAGCTGCTGGGCAAAAGAACGGATGTACTCGTCACCCTTCTCGTGGCCAAAGCTGTTATTGACCGTATGCAGATTGTTAAGATCGAAAACACACAGCGCAACAGGCGCTTCGGCGGAAACGGGATGCCCCTGCCCCAAGATTTCCTCGCACTTGTTCTTGTTGGGCAGTCCCGTGGCTTCATCGAGATAGACTTTGTTCTGCAGCTCGCGATTGAGCGCGGCAGTGCGCACCGCGCGAGCAAGTTCGACCGCAAAGGTCGCCACCAGGCCCACGATGTCGATAATCACCAAACCCTCAAGGCGATTGAGCGCCGTGGCCTTCTCCTGGGAGTAGTCCTCCGCAAGCCTCGTGGCATCGTCACAAATGCCAAAGAACTCCTCGCTCATGGCGATGATGTCGGTGTTCTCGTAGCCGACTTCGCGCACACGGGCAATCTCGGTGCGAAGCTTGTCAAAATAGCTCGCGAGCTCGGTCATCTTTGCCTGATACTCATCGTCATCGAGACGGACGAGATTGAGGTCGTCGCTTCCGTAGCGCAAACCACTAATGTATGAATCAACGGCCTTGAGCAGGTCGTCTTGTGGCTGGCCTGCATCCTCGAGCTTAACGATTCGCTGCGTGGTGCCGCGCACCAGACCGGCGTAGTTGACCACGCGCGCCGTGCCCTGGATGTCGGAGACGAGCAACATGACATTGATGAAGAAAAAGATAAGAACTGCCGTGAGCGCCATCATCAGAAGGCGCACCGCCTGGCTGGCCTTCTTTGCGACAGAAGCATTCACAAGCTCACTCCTCCAAACGGTAAAAGCGCAGATAGCGCGCAGTGTGCCGAAATTCACGCGCGGACAACTCTACCATGATGGACCGAGAGCCTCAAACTTGATGCAGCCTATGGGGCGCAGCTTAATCGGAATATTCAATGAGCTACAAGACCTCTGCTATAAGTGCTCGGCGCCCGTTTGTTTTATCACTGCAGGTAGAAAGAGCGATGATGCGCGAATCAGGGCCAACGTCATCCATGTCCGCATGCACCGCCGTCTGCGAGATATGCGTGAGCAGCGTCTGCATCGAGGCCTGGTCCAGGTTTCCCGGCCCAAAGATAATGTCATCACTCGCAGCAAACGAACACACGGCAACGATGCGCAGCCGGAACGCCCCATCCTTTGTGTAGAGCGTGCCCGTGCGGTGCAGGTCAAAGAAGCCCCTGTCTAGAAACCGATCGACATCGCCAAACATCGCACCGTTATCCATGTGGTGCGCATAGAGCAGATTGTAGGGATCGGTCATCGCGCGGCTGTTGCGCGTATCCAAAAACACCGCTCCCGAAACCGCGGACTCCCCCAACACGTTTTTGTTGAGGTATTCCTGGTTATCTTTTCCCTGAACGAAGGGATAATCGATGTTGGTGCCATCGATGGTGACCCATCCGACAACGTCGGGATTTTTGGCCATCAGATCCTGCAGGCGTGCGCAATCGTTGGTCCCGGTGGGTTTGTAGTGCAGCAGCTCATCGCTGATGAACCCGCCGTTCATAACGTTGTTTGTATCCCACAGCGAATAGCCCCCGTACAGCAGCATGAGCAGCACGAGAAAGCCGGCAAACCACGTAAGCACGCGGTCGCCGGCTCTCGCCAGCCGAGCTATGCGTTTAAGCTCCATCGGCTGTAATCCTCGCTGTTTTAACGACGATTACGACGAGGACGGAAGAAGACCACGCCCATCACGGCAGCAAACGCGACGATTGCCGCATAGGGAACGACCGTCCGAATAACATCGGTCGGAACGGTAACATCCTTGGTGTTGGTAAAGATCACCGTGGTGCCGTAAGCACCGATAGCTTCCTCGACAATAGAGCTACCTTCTGTCGAATTGGTGCCATCACCAATCTTGTACGACGTCTTATAACCGTCGCCATGATAATCCGCCTCAGTTACGGCGAATTTATCCTCCGATGAGAGACCGTAAACGATGACGGATTCCCCATGCTTAAGGCTTACGGTAACCGCAGTTCCCGACGTAGCTGGAGTTTGGCTCATGGTGGTGGCACCGTTTTTCACAGTGGCGTACTCATAGCTCTCCCCGTCAGCGCCTTTAATCGTGAAGGTAAAATTAAAGTCCTTATTCTTGTCACCTTGGTTGCCCTTGACGACCTTTGTGATGGTCAGCTTATGGGTGACATATTTGTTCAAAAAACCTGCGGTCTTCTCGCCCGAGCCTGCTTCTGTTCTAAGAATACAGCCCTTAACAACATAGCCCGAACCGCCATTCTCTTCGTTTTCTACGTAAACATCCAGGAAGAGCTCCTTGTATGTAACGTTGAGACCGTCCAGCCCTGACGGCGTCTGCGTAATTTTATATCGATAGATACCCGGAGCCTTGAACAGAGAGGTTTTAATTTCGGCACTCAGTTTGGCGGTTATTGTCTTAGTTTTCTCACCGGTATTCTCTGTGCTTGTAAAGCCTTTGTTGGAAAAATTAACGGAAGTCGGCGAAAGCGTGACGGCGTCTGTCACTCCAGCATAAACGGGCATACCGCTCGTGCTCGTAAGCTCACTCTCCTCATCCGCCGGCGCAATCGAATAGTTAAACGTCGCATTAGGCACCACGGCATTCTCGTTCATGGTAAGCGTCGAGGTGATCGTGACCTTGTTGTCTTTTACCGGCAGATGCGGTTGAGCGGCACTGTCCTCCGCCCACGCGGGCGCGACAACTCCCACCAAAGCCAGCAGCATCGTGGCAGCCACAACTGCAAATGCTGTCAGTCGTCTCTTTCCAGTTTTCATGTTGTATCCTTCCTCTCGGGCATATGCCCTTAATAAAACCAATCTCCGTGCCTACAGGTTCGACCTGCGCAGCACGCTGATCACGTTGCCCTTGATCTGCGAGCGGGCAATCGGCCCGTACAGGCGGCTGTCGTGGCCGCCCTCACGCAAATCTGCCAGTACAAAGAACTCATCCGTTCCCAGGCGCACGGGATAGTCCACAGCAGACTCATAGCGCGGCGTCGGCGTGGTGATGTCGCTTTCCACAACAACAGCCCCGTTAACCATGAGCTCGCCTTCCTCGGTAATCGTGACCTCATCACCGGGACGGGCAACCACGCGGCCTAGGCGCTCTGCGCCATCCGCGGTGTATACCACCACGTCACCCTCGTTGAAGCTCTGGCTGAACCTCCAGTAGAGCATGACGTCACCCGAACAGATACGCGGGGCCATCTCGCCAGTCGTGACTGCACCCACGCCCAAGACCACGCCAAAGAGCAGCCAGAGCGTCACGACAAAAAATGCCAAGCGCGCCAGAAAACCCACGATATCGCGCCGGTCGTCCGCTTCTCCCAGATCTGGCTCCGCATGGGCGCCCAACCTCACGTTCGACGCGGCCGAATACCGCGAGCCCCGGGGTCTTCCCTGCGGGGCCGCTCGTGCGGCTGGCCCATCACCAGCATTGCTGGCGCCATGTCTTCTCATAGGCGCCCGCCCCTCTTGGAGCCGCGGCGTAAACGCAGCGCAACCATGCCCGTAGCCAACAGCACGCCGGCGGCCAAAATCGCCAGGGCATAGATGGGGTTGCGCGTAATACCCGTAGGCACCGCGACCTGTCGGGAATTGGTGGCCTTAGCTTCAACGGCAACGGTCACACGCGGACCGTTGAGCGTGCCGCTCGCACCCGTAAGCTCGGCGTGGTACCCCAACGACGAATAATCGTCTTCGCTCACGGTATAGACCGCGTTGTAATCCAGCGCCTTAATCGAAACGGTCAGGCCGTCCTTAACGGCAAACGGCACGGTCGCCTTGCCCTGGCCATCGGCCGTAAAGGCCGTCTTGTTTTCCACGGTCTCGGCCCGATCATTCGGTCGCGCCACGAGCGCATGGCTGCCTTGGGCAGACGCATCCGAATACTCGATGGCGTAGGTCTGACCAGCCTTGAGGCCCGTAAAGGTCGCCGTCATCTTAAAGTAGGCACGCTTGTCGCCCATATTGCCCGTAACGCTCTTGGAAACCTTGAGTGTGTAGGTGCGCGGGGTGAATCGTGCGTATACGCATCCCGTATGGCGATCTTTTACGTTGTACGTATAGGTGGGTGAAGACGACAGCAGCTCCGGGGCGTCCGGATTCGATAGGTCGTACCAACCCTCAAAGTGATAGCCCTCCTTGGGAGCGGCCACCGCCTCCACAAACGTGCCGTCATCCACAAAGTAGGCAACGCCCGATTTTTTGTACGCGTCCTCGTCCTTGCCCGAGCCATCCCCGGCATCGATGGAGCCCTTTGCCCCCTTAAGCTTGGAGCTGACCGTGCCGCCCGTCGTTACGTTGCTCCACGTGCCATCGGCATTTTTAAGCTGGGCAACAAAGGCCTGACGATACTTCCATTGCGCCACGAACGTCGCGCCCTGGCTCTCGGGAATGTTTTCGACGGTTACCGCATCGCCCACAGCACCGGTATCCGGATTGACCTTCTTGCCCTTAATGGTAAGAGTGCCGGAATCCGTGGTGCCCTCGGGAGCTGTATGGGTCACCGTGTGTTTGGCATCGAAGCGAACAGCTTTTCCCGAGCCCGCGTACTCCCAGCCCATAAACTTCCAGTCGTCGTTTTGTCCAACGGCAGCATGGGAGGTATAGCTCGCTCCAGCGCCAGAAAGCTGTACGAAATCGCCCGTGGACTCATTGTACGGATCGTAGTGATACGCTTTGCCGCCGTTCACATCGTATTGAACGCCTGCCTTGGAAAACACGAGGTGCACTTTGTAGTGCTTTGTGACCTTGTCGACCTCAAAGCGATAGGTACCATCTTCCAATCTGGTCCAATGTGCGTCGTCGTCTGCGGAATAGAACTCGCCGTTGACAAAAGCACCGATAAAGACTGCCCCGTCATCGCGTTTGGCATCGACCATAAAGTAGGAGTTCTTCTCCTGTTTACCTACGTAGTTTTTGGCATAGGTAAAGTCCGCCGTCTTGGTATTGGCGTTATAAAAATACGTTCCGCTTCCGTTGGGCGTCGTGTATGTCTCGATGCGATAGAACTCCCTAAACGAGATATTGTCGAGGAAGTTGCCGGTCGAATTGCTCCCGTTGGCCGTGTTGTAGGCCACAAAAGCAAAGACGCTCTGGTTTTGGCCATCCGGAATGGTGTAGGTATAGTCGTAGTCAACCTTTTTGCTCTGCTCGAGCGCGTTGGAACCGTAGGAAGCCCACGCGTCGTTTTCGGACGCCATGATCCATACGCACCATTTTTCGGTATGCTCCGCATCGGCCGTCCATGAGAACGCGCTTCCGCTGGACGCATTGGCAAATCCGCCCACTTTGTCAAACTTGGTTGAATACAGGATGATCTTTTTGCTGCAGCCCGATTGGGAAAAATTGACCACATCCAAGCCGACATAGTTGTCGACGCTCATTTGAATCCATTGAACAATTTGCTGGTACTGATCGAGTGCCTTTTGATTGTCCTTGTACGGCTCGTTTTCTTGTCGCGGACCGATGATAAGGGCCATGGCGTCTCGACCCGAGCGGCCGCGGTGGTCGAGCCCCCACTCGTACTGTTTTCCCGGCTCGGTCGTCACATATTGGTAGAGCGAACTCGCCTCGTGTGCGTTGAGCTCGACTGCATAGTCACCATCGGAGGGCGTAAACGTAACAGAATGCCCAACTGGGTCGATATAGTAGTCGTTCTTGGCAACGATCTCGATACGATGGTCCGTCTCGGTCGTACGCCAATGGGGCGAGCACAACGTAAACTTGCTGGGCCTCTGGTTCCCTAGATGTATATCCTCTTCAAAGCTGCCGTTAGCAATGTTCGTATTCTCGTTCTTAAGATTCGAGGTCGAGAACGCATAGTTTGTGAGCGTTGTCATGGTCTCGGACGAATTTTCCCAATACACCTTGGCAAAGTCGCTATAGATGTCGCGTGTGCCCTGCTTTTCCACGTGAACGTCGTTGACCAGATTACCAAACCACTCCCGGTATTGTTCGTTCTCCCCCGTAAGATTTGAATCGTAGCAAGTCAGCGCAAGCATCGTTTTGTCGGACGCTGCGGTATAGTCAGCCTGATAGGCAAACTCATCGTCTTCCTCGGGAAGATCTCGATAATAATGCGTGCTGTTGGTGCCAAAGGAGAACCAACCCTGTCCGTTAGAGCTTACGAGCCACACAGAAAGCGCGATGCGACCGTCGCTCTGTTCAAACGAAAAGTGGGATCCATCAGCACTGTTACCAGCAAATCCGCCGTTTGCAGCAAAGGGATCGCTGTAAACGGTGTACTGCTCAACGGTATTTCCCTGGGGCATCTTGACCTGCGCCTTAAGCCAAGCCCGCAGCTGCATAAGCTGGTCTTGGCCTGCGCTGTTAATCGACAGATTCTCCTGTTGAGGACCCATCGTGAGCATCAGCACGTCGTGGTCGGTTGCGGCGCGATGGTTTAGGCCCCACTCGTACGTGGCGCCGCTCTGGGTGGAAAAGGTGGTGTAGGTTGATCCAGGTTCAAAATAAAGATTGGTGCCCTGTGGCCTAAAATTCCACGCAAGCGCAAAGTGATTGCCGTTAGCTTGTTTGGTGTTCGTTTGGGGCTTGAGGAGCTGCGTGGAAAGCTCGAGCTTCATCGTCTCGCCGATTCTCTCATTCGGAGAGGTCGTCGACCAGCCAGTAGCTTGGTTAAGAAAGTTTGGGTTTGTTATAAGGTTGCCATCGTCACCGTACGCGCGCGAGGGCAACCCCCCCGGCCATAACGAACACGCATAAGGCCGCTGCCAACATCATAAAGGTGCGGCGCATCGACGCAATATGACCGAAAGGACCCTGCACGGGCGCATCCCCCCCAGCCGCAGCCCGAGCTTTCGCGCAAGCTGCACAAGTAGTTCGTTTAAGCTTTTTTGATTCTACAACCAGCCCAGGGCAAAAGCAAAATCATGCGTGACCGATTTGCAGTCATTTTTCGCATCATTTTTCGCATTGTGCTGGTAGTGCGGCGAAAGTAGCTAAAAAGCCCCGTCCTAAATTAGCTAGTTAAGGAGTTGGGCCATGGCGTTGACGAATTTTTGTACTTGGAGGGTGGGCTCGAGCGGATAGTGCAAAAAGACCGGCACCTCTCGCCCGCACAGGAACGGCACGCCCACAAAGGCCGGGTGCACCCCCGACCATGCGCCGCAGGTGAGCACCGCGTCGCCCTTTTCCTCTGCCTCGTTAAAGAGCGCAAAGTCAAAGCTGTCCACGTCGATCACGTCTACGCCGCCGTCGGCCAACAGATCGATACGCAGACTGTCCATAGCGTCGTTGCCGTGACGGAGCACGCGCAGGCGCATGCCCTCTAAGTCGGCAACTGTGATGCGCGTCTTGCGCGCCAGCGGGCTCGTGCGCGGCAGGTCGATATAAAACGGCACGTTAACGATGCGAAGCTTTTGGCAGGCGTCGCCCCAGCGTGGAGTAGAAAAACTCGACTGCACTACATCCACCTCGCGGCCCAAGCTGCGCATGACGGATTCGCGCTCGTCATAGAGGTCGCTTACCGGCACGATCTCAAATCGCAGCGATGGTTCCAGATCGTGGATGTCCGACCACATCGACAGCGTTTGGCGCCCCGGGCACATCATCGACACGCCCAGGCGCACGGCCCCGCCATCGCCTGCCGCGCGTCGGGCACGGCGCAGCGCGTCCTCGGACTGCCGCATGATCGAACGTGCATCGTCCACCAGCAGAGCACCTGCCGGCGTCACCTTAACACCAGAATGCGAGCGCTCGAACAACGTGATGCCGAACTCGGCCTCGAATCCCGACACCTGTTTGACGAGCGCCGGGGTCGACACGCGCAATTTTGCCGCCGCACGCGAGAAGCTTCCCAGCTCCGCGGCGGCCGATATGGCCTCGAGTCGTCGATCGTACACGTCAATCTCCCGTTTCCAGACGCATGGCAATGAACTGCCGAAGGGGGTCGTTTTGGCAGGTCACGCGCTCAATTGAAAATAAACTGCATTGCGCAGTGTAAACCTACGGTTAACGCCATTCTAACAAATATGCAATTCACCTGCGCAAATGCAAAGCATACGATAACCAGCGAAAACCACGTGGGTCGGTTAATGGGAGCGACCCACCGGGAGGCACAAGAAGGGAAGTTCCTATGAGCAATTGGCTTAAGCTCGAGGGCGATGTCTGCGCCGTGACTGGCGCGCTCGGCGGTATGGGCGCCGAGATCTGCCGCGAGTTCGCCCGCAATGGCGCCAACGTCGTCATGCTCGACCTGGACGAGGAGAAGGTCAAGGCCGCTGCCGCCGACCTCGCTGCCGAATTTGGCATCCACGCCGAGGGCTACAAGATGAACGCCACCGACGAGGCCGAGGTTCAGGCTGCCGTCGACGCCACCATCGCCAACTTCGGCCGCGTCGACGTCCTCGTCAACACCGCCGGTATCCTGCGCTTCGCCGCCATGGAGGACCTGCCGCTGAGCGACTGGGAGCAGGTGCTCAACGTCAACCTCACCGGTTACTTCATCACCTCGCAGCGCTTTGGTCGCGAGATGATCAAGGCCGGCCAGGGTCGCCTGGTGCACATCTCGACCGTCGCCAGCCACTCCCCAGAGACGTTCTCGGGCGTGTACAGCTCCACCAAGGCCGGCGTCAACATGATGTCCAAGATGCTCGCCGCCGAGTGGGGCCCCTACGGCGTGCGCTCCAACTGCGTCGAGCCCTGCTTCGTTAAGACCCCGATGTCGGCCAACTTCTACGCCGACCCCGAGGTCGAAAAGAGCCGCAGCCGTCTGATCGCCACGCGCCGCATCGGCGAGGTCAGCGATATCGCCAACGCCGTCATGTTCCTGGCGTCCAAGCGCTCGGACTTTACCACCGGCGACGCCATCAAGGTCGACGGCGGCTTCTCCAACATGATGGGCGACCTCACCGCCAAGCCCGGCGGCCGTCGCGCCTATGCCGACAACTACCTTAAGAACAAGGGTGTCGAGCTCTGGTCCGACGAGTCCGGCGTCGCCAAGCCGACTGACCAGTAAACCAACCTAACAGGGAGGCCCCGCGGACACGCCCGCTCCTCCCCCGTATCGATGAGAAAGAGTCCAATGGCTTCCACCAACTCCAACAAGGGTCGCGCCGTCGTGCTTTCCGCCGCGTGCGTCACCATGTTCTTCATCAGCTCCATCGCGCTGTATTCCGTCGTGAGCAAGAATCTGCTCGCCGTCTACCCCGAGTGGTCCAGCGCTCTTACCTGGGCCTTCCCGGTCTTTCAGACCATCATGGCCGTGACGGGCATCTTCGCCGGCCGTATCTCCGATAAGATCGGCCCGCGCAACGTCGTGATCGCCGCCGCCGTGTGCTACGGCGTGGGCTGGTTCATGTCCGGCACCGTCACCGAGCCGTGGCAGTTCTACCTGTGGTTCTCGCTCGTCGCCGCCGTCGGCAACGGCCTGGGCTACAACCCGGCGCTCACCACCGGCCAAAAGTGGTTCATCGACAAGAAGGGTCTCGCCTCCGGCATCACCCTGGCCGCTTCGACCGCCGGCCCCGCCGTGCTGTCCCCGGTGCTCGCTTCGCTGCTCATCCCGAGCCTGGGCATCTTTGACGCCCTCAAGGCACTCGGCGTCATCTTCTTTGTGACGATCGCCGCCTCCGCCCTGTTCCTGAAGGCCCCCGAGGCCGGTTGGCTGCCCGAGGGCTTCGAGGCCCCCAAGGGCGGCGCGCATGCCGGCACCTTCGGTGACCTCACCCCGGGCGAGATGGTCAAGACCCCGCGCTTCTGGGTCCTCATCGTCACCTTCGCCTTTGCCGCCACCGCGGGCACCCTGCTCGTGGGCAAGGTTGCCTCCATCGCCGCCGTCCAGCTCTTCGCCGACCCCACGAGTGCCGCGGCCGTCGCCCTCGGCGGTGTGGTCGTCTCCGTCAACACCTGCGCCAACCTGGTCGGTCGTCTGTCCTTTGGCCAGATCATCGACAAGCTCGGCGCCTATAAGTCGCTGCTCATCAGCCTTGTCGTCACCATCGTCGCGCTCGTCATCATGTCGATGAGCTTTACGCAAAGTATGTTCTTTGTGGCGCTCGCCCTGCTCGGCTTTAGCTTTGGCGCCCTGCTCGTCATCTACCCGCCGCTCACCGGCGGCGCCTTCGGCACCAGCAACATCGGCGTCAACTACGGCATCATGTTTTTGGGTTACGCCGCCTCCACCTGGATCAGCCAGCCCATCACCGCCGTGCTGTATCACGCCGAGGCCGGCAGCGCCGCCTACCAGCAGTCCTTCTACGGTGCCATCGTAATCGCCGCAATCGCCGTCGTGCTCACCGTCTACATGATGGTCTCCGACAGCAAGAAGAAGTCCGCCTAGTTTTGCTTGATGCGGCAAGGACCGCCCCCTTGCCGCATTCCACCGCCACCAGTATTAAGGAGTCGAAATGTCTGAGCTCAACCCCGTCCGCATTGCCGTTATCGGCGCCGGCGCCATGGGCCGCAACCACATCCGCTTTGTCACCGAGGAGCCCGAGGCCGAGCTCGTCGCCATCGCTGACGCCTTTGAGGGCGCCCGCGCCACGGCCGAGGCCGCCGGCGTGCCGTTTTACACCGATCCCGCCCAGATGATGGACGAGGTCAAGCCCGAGGCCGTCATCATCGCCACGCCCAACGACCTGCACCTGGGCGTTGCCCGCGAGGCCGTGAAGCGCAACATCGTGCCGTTGGTCGAAAAGCCGATCTCCAACGACCTTGAGGATGCCCAGGCCTTCGCCGCCGAGGCCGAGACCGCTGGCGTGCCCGTGCTCGTGGGTCAGCACCGTCGCCACAACCCCTTCGTCAACAAGGCCAAGGAGATCATCGAGTCCGGCGAGCTGGGTAAGCTCACCGTATCGAGCTTCCACTACATGATCTATAAGAATGACGAGTACTTCGACGTCGAGTGGCGCCGCAAGAAGGGGGCCGGCCCGATTCTGGTCAACCTGGTTCACGACGTCGACCTGCTCCGTTACCTGCTGGGCGAGCCCGTTGCCGTCCAGGGCATGCAGTCCAGCGCCGCCCGCGGTTTTGAGACCGAGGACTCCGCCGTGGTCAACGTCCGTTTTGCCGATGGCGCGCTTGCGAGCATGACCATCTCTGACGCCACCGCCAGCCCCTGGAACTGGGAGGCCACCGCTCGCGAGGATCCGCAGTACCGCCCCTTCGACGCCGACGCCTACTTTATCGGCGGAACCTTGGGTGCCCTTTCGCTGCCCCGCCTGCACCAGTTCTCCTACGACGGCGCCTCCAACTGGCACAAGCCGCTGCAGATGGAGATCCCGGCCGTGGACCCGGCGCTGCCGCACAAGATGCAGCTCAAGCACTTTGTGAAGGTCGTTCGCCGCGAGGTCGAGCCCGTCGTGACCCCCGCCGACAACGTCAAGACGCTCACGCTTCTCAACGCTATCAAGGAGGCCGCCGAGACCGGCCAGCTCGTCGAGCTGTAATGCCTTAAGAGCGGCCGCGGCAGAAACCCCATGCCGAGTCCCTCGGTCCGCCACAAATATGCCCCTCTTCTTTGCCCCGCGAGCAGCCTCCTGCCCGCGGGGCTTTTTGCTACCTTAACGACGATTTTTCTGGGGCGGGGGCTATTTTGCACCTCGGCTTGATTCGTTCGCCACCAAATGGGCCTATCTACTACGTTTAACCGATTACCCTCAACCATGCCGAATTTCGCGAAATTAAAACCGCAGGTAGACGGCTTGCCGATTTTCGGAAAACCGGGGGATGGTCGACCCATACGGTTCAAACGTAGTAGATAGGCCCCTTTCGTGGCGCAACCCCAAAACAGTCTTTTGGGACGGGTGGTATCCTTGGTAGCCCTGTGCTGCAAACGCACCTTAAACGCAAGGAGTCCCATGGATCTTATCGCCCAGCTCGCCCGCGAGCTCAACCTTAAGGCCGCCAACATCGAGGCGGCCGTCAAGCTCATCGACGAGGGCAACACCATCCCCTTTATCTCGCGCTACCGCAAGGAAGCAACGGGCGGCATGGACGACGTCGCCCTGCGCGCGCTCGACGAGCGCCTGTCCTACCTGCGCAATCTTGAGCAGCGCAAAGAGGACGTCATTCTGCTCATCGACGCCCAGGGCAAGCTCACGCCCGAACTCGAACAGCAGATTCGCGAGGCCACGCAGCTCCAGCGTGTCGAGGACCTCTACAAGCCCTACCGCAAAAAGCGCATGACCCGCGCGCAAAAGGCCCGCGAGGCCGGCCTGGAGCCGCTCGCCAACATGATCATCATGCAGGCCTCGGCCAAGGGCAGCGCACTCGACGCCGCCGCGGCATACGTCAACGAGGAGGCCGGCTTCGACACGCCCGAGAAGGCGCTCGCCGGCGCCGCCGACATCGTGGCCGAGACGGTAGCCGAAGATCCCGAGAACGTCGCCGACCTGCGCGCCTTTACGCAAAACACCGCCGACATCGTCGTCGAGGCCACCGACCCCGCCGAAAAGACTCCCTACGAGCCCTACTACAGCTATGATGAGCCGCTGCGCCGTATACCCAACCACCGCGTGCTGGCTATCGACCGCGGTGAGCGCGAGGGCAAGCTCCGCGTGCGCGTGAACGTCGACGGCGCTGCCGCCACGGCACGCCTCGGCAACCGTTGGCCCCGTCGCCAGGGCGTCTTCGCTCCCGTCTTCGATGCCGCCATCGCCGACGGTTACAAGCGCCTGATGGCCCCCTCGCTGGAGCGCGAGGCCCGCGCCAAACTCACCGTTCGCGCCCAGACCGAGGCCATCAATGTCTTTGCCAAGAATCTCGAGGGCCTGCTCTCGGCACGCCCCGTGCGCGGCGCCCGCGTGCTCGCGCTCGATCCGGGCTACCGCACCGGCTGCAAGGTCGCCGTCATGGACGAGACCGGCAAGCTGCTCGACCACGGTGTGGTCTACCCCACCAAGCCGCGCCACGACGTCGCCGGCACCAAGCGCGAGCTCGCCCGCCTCGTCAAGAAGGACGGCGTCAACACCATCGTCATCGGCAACGGCACCGCCAGCCGCGAGACCGAAGAAGTCGTCTCGGAGTTCATTGCCGAGCAGGCACCCAGCCTACGCTACACCATCGTTAACGAAGCCGGCGCGTCGGTGTACTCCGCCTCCGAGCTCGCGAGCCAGGAGTATCCCGATCTGGATGTCACCGTGCGCGGCGCCATGAGCCTGGGCCGCCGCCTGCAGGACCCGCTGGCAGAGCTCGTCAAGATTCCGCCCCAATCCATCGGCGTGGGCCAGTACCAGCACGACCTTGACCAGGCCGAGCTCTCGCGCACCCTGGGCCACGTGGTGGAGGACGTCGTCAACCGCGTGGGCGTCAACGTGAACACCGCGAGTGCGAGCCTGCTGGGATATGTATCGGGCATCACGCCGAGCGTGGCCAAGAACATCGTGGCGTACCGCGAGGAAAACGGCGCCTTTACCGATCGCCGCCAGCTCAAGAAGGTCCCCAAGCTGGGACCCAAGGCATACCTCAACGCCGCGGGTTTCCTGCGCATCAGCGGCGGCAAGAACCCGCTCGACGCGACAAGCGTCCACCCCGAAAGCTACGAGGTGGCCACGGCCGTCCTGGAGCGCGCAGGCGTTAAAGCCAGCGAGCTCAGCCGCGGCGGCGTGCCCGACATTGAGCGCCGTCTGGGCAGCATCTCGGCGCTGGCAAGCGACCTGGACTGCGGCACCCTGACGCTCATCGACATTGTCAACGAGCTCAAGAAGACCGGCCGCGACCCGCGCGACGACGCGCCCGAGGTGGTCTTTAGCCGCTCGGCACTTTCCATCGACGACCTGGAGCCCGGCATGGAACTCAAGGGCACGGTGCGCAACGTTGTGGACTTTGGCGCCTTCGTCGACGTGGGCGTGCACCAGGACGGCCTCGTGCATATCTCCAAGCTCGCCGACCGCTTCGTCAAGCACCCGAGCGACGTGGTGCGCGTCGGCGACACGGTAAAGGTGTGGGTCGAAAAAGTCGATCGCGACCGCAAGAAGATCTCGCTCACCATGGTGCAGGGGAAGTAAACCGCCTAAAGCAAGGGTCCCCCCTCTCGCGACGTGCAGAATCGCGAGTATTCTGCAAATTCCGCCGTTCCGGATGCCCCTCAGAGGCAATAAAGTCACAAACAGCCCCGTTTTAGCGTCGTCAGAGCCAAAACGGGGGCTGTTCCGTGCTTTATCTAGCTGGTAAAAGCCTTTACCTTGCTGAATACTCTCAATTTTGCACGTCGCAGGCGGGGGTACCTTTGCCCACGGCAGGATTGGAGGCCGATCACCAACCTACCGGCAAGTTCGTGTCGGCAGCCCCGGCCTTTCCTTTGCCCAGCGCGACCCTTGCGAAGCGCGTGAGCGATAGGGAAAGGAAAGGCCGGGCGAACAACTCGCAGCGCAGCCAGTGTTCGCGTTACGGCAGGATATGGAAGCCGAGCGACGCGATATCCTTGGCAAAGCCGCGCACGGTGTCGAGCGAGACCTCGTAGGGGTCACGGCCGATGTTCTTGCGCTTGGCCAGGATGCTGTTGGGCACCGTGATGATCTGGCAACCGCAGGCTTCGGCCTGGTAAATGTTGATGAGCTCGCGCGTGGACGCCCACAGGACCTCACAGTTAGGCTTGGCGGCGGCCTTCTTGACCGACTCCGTCATAAACGGAATGGGATCGACGCCGGTATCGGCGATACGGCCGGCAAAGAGCGAAATGATGGACGGCGTCTCGGCGTCAACGGCCTCGACCATCTCGTCGACCTGCTCGGGCGTAAAGATGGTGGTGACGTTAACCTTGATGCCGTCGGCCGAAAGCTTGCGCACCAGCTCGGCGGTGGACTCGCCCTTGGTGGTCACGCACGGAATCTTGACGTAGACGTTCTCGGCCCAGGTAGCGATCTCGCGGGCCTCGACCTCCATGGTCTCGACGTCATCGGCAAAGACCTCAAACGAGACGGACACATCGGTGATGTGGGCCAGGACTTCCTTGGCAAACGCGCGGTAATCCGTCACGCCGCCCTTCTTCATAAGGGACGGGTTGGTCGTGAAACCCTGAACGTTGCCGTTCTCGTACATGTCGAGCATGCCCTCGAGGTTTGCACCGTCAGCGAACACCTTGATTGCCATCTGCCTGATTCCTTTCGTTAGCATACGGCCGATAAACTGCTAAACACTTTACCTACGTTTATCAAGGTGTGAGCTGCGGTTTTTTATCTTCTCGGCGAACGGTTTTGCAGATTTACCATTTTTATATCGACACCCCAGCGGCAAAACGTTTTTGCCGATCATCGCGGTTGATTCCGTTCGCGGCGCTGAGACAGCGCTTCACCGACGCGTTTTCATAACCACTCCAAAGCAAAGAGCGGTGACGCCTCATTTGAGACGTCACCGCTTCCGTGTAGGAGCCGGTTATCGGAGCTCCGCCCGATTAGGGCTTAACGTATGCCTGGATTACTCTTCCTCAACGTGGTTGATCACAGCACCCTTGGTGTGGATGAAGTTGGGGACGAAGGCGACGATCAGAAGGACAGCGAGAATCGCGTAGACACCGGTGGTACCGAAGGCCTCGGCAGCGCGGCCGAGCGTAATACCAATGACGGAGAAGTCGAAGTCGCCGAACGTAGTGTTCTTGAAGCCAAAGACGTCAAGAACGGGCAGGAGCAGGGCCGGGGCAAAGGTGATGAGCAGGCCGTTGACGAAAGCGCCAAGAGCTGCGCCCTTGCGACCGCCGGTAGCATTGCCGTAGATACCTGCGGTAGCACCGCAGAAGAAGTGGGGAACCATGCCCGGGATGATGAAGATGCCCAGGGTGGCGCCCACGATGAACATACCGACCACGCCACCGATGAAGGAAGCGACAAAGCCGAGGATGACGGCGGTGGGAGCATAGGGGAAGAAGACAGCGCAGTCGACGGCAGGGATAGCGCCAGGGATCAGCTTGTTGGAGATGCCCTGGAAAGCCGGGACCAGGTCGGCGAGGATCATACGAACGCCGTTGTAGACGATGGTGACACCGACGGCGAAGGACAGGGCACAGGTCAGGGCATAGACGATTACATTGTCGCCGCCAGCGGTCTTGGTAACGACCGCAGGATCTGCGATGTAAGCGGCGAAAGCGGTAACCAAGTAGAAGAAGGCCATGGTAAGAGCCGTGGAGATGGTGGTGTCGCGCAGGAAGGAGAACTTCTCGGGAACCTCGATCTTCTCTGTGCTGTTCTCCTCGGCGTCCTTAGCAAAAAGCGTACCGACTGCAGCGGAGATGTAATAGGCGAGTGAACCGAAGTGGCCCATGGCGATTTCATCGCCATCGGTAACCTTCTCGGTGAAACGCTGACCAACGGCGGGAAGCATAGCGCTCACGAGGCCCAGGAACATGCCGCCCACGATGACAAGCTGGACATCCTGGAAGCCAGATGCCTGCAGAACGGCAGACAGCAGGCAGGCCATAAACATGCTGTGATGGCCCGTCAGGAAGATGTACTTAAACTTGGTAAAGCGGGCAATGATAATGTTCACGACGTAGCCGAGAATCAGGATCATCATAGTCTGAACGCCAAGGACGCTCTGAGCCATCGAAACGACGACCTCGTTGTTGGGCACGACGCCGGTGATGTGGAAACCGGTCTCGATGAAGGTACCCAGCGGAGCAAGGTTCTCCTGGACAACAGCGGCGCCGGCAGACAGCATGATGTAACCAAGAATGGGCTTCAGGGTTCCCGTCATCACCTTGTGGGCAGGGCGCTTGAGCGCAACAAGGCCCACAAAGGCAAATAGACCCATAATCCATGCTGGCTTGGTCAGAATCGATTGGATAAACTCAAGTATGGGAAGGATGGCTTGCATCTGCGCTTCCTTTCTCTCTAACGTGGGCGCGTTTCCCTCTTCCACAGGGAACCGCCCTTTTTTGTGCCGCCTTAGGCGTTAGCGGCGGCCGCCTTGATTGCCTCGAGGGCGTCTTCGCGGATCTTCTTCTTGTTCACATAGCTGCGAACGATCGCAACGTTGCCGTGGAGCTCGGGGGCGAGTTCCTTAACGGTGATGAACAGATCCGGATTTGCGGAAGAAGCACCGTTCAGGTCCATAGACTCAACGTCGGCCTTGATGCCCTCCTCCTCGCAAAGCTCCTCGACTTTGCCAGCGAGCATCAGGCTGGACCCGATGCCGTTTCCGCATACAGTGATGATATGCATGGCAACCTTCCTCTCCTACACGTGACGGTTTTCCGTCTATCCAAAAACGGCGACGCATCGCCGTGCCATTAAGGCCTAAAAGAATGAACGCATGGTCTCCAAAACCTGCTCGGGCGTATCGCATGCGCTAAGCTTGGCAACGCAGTCCTCGTCCTCGAACATCTGCGAAAGCTCCGCCAAGCAGCCTAGATGAGCCTTGGGGTCGGGTGCGCAAATACCAACGAGGACGTGAACCGGATCGAAATCCTCGTGTCCAAACGCAACGGCAGGGTCAAGCGTGACGATACAGATCCCCGCTTCACTCACATTGCCATCTGCCTGAGCGTGGGGCATGGCGATGCCCTCTTCCAAGACCATATAGGGGCCGAATTTGTGAACCGATGAAATCATGGCGTCAACATAGCTCTGGTCGCATTTGCCAGCGTCTACGAGCAACTTACCGCATGCCCTGATCGCTTCCTCCCAATCGGAGGCCTTGACATGGCAGGCAACAAGCTCAGGCTTAAGAAGATCGGTCAGCATGCTCGTCCCCTACTCCTCGGGCAGAATATGGAAACCAAGCGCCTGAATGTCGCGGGCAAAGCCCTTGACCGTATCAAGCGAGTACTCAAGCAAATCTTTCCCGAAATTCTTGCGCTTGGCAAGAAGGGCATTGGGGACCGTAATGATCTGGCATCCAACGGACTCCGCCTGGAAGATATTGAGGACCTCGCGCGTAGACGCCCAGAGAACCTCGGCAGCAGGCTTAACGGCAGCCTTCTTTACGGACTCCGCCATGAGGGGCAGCGGATCGACGCCGGTATCGGCAATGCGACCGGCAAAGATAGACAGAATAGAGGGGGTCTCGGCAGAGACGGCATCGACGAACTCGTCGACCTGCTCGGGCGTGAAGATGGTGGTAACATTCACCTTGATGCCGTCGGCAGAAAGGCGCTTGACCAGCGCGGCAGTGGACTCGCCCTTGGTGTTGAGCGCCGGGATCTTAACGTAGACGTTGTCTGCCCAGGTTGCGATCTCGCGAGCCTCGGCTTCCATACCCGCCTCGTCGTCGGCGAACACCTCAAAAGAGACCGACACATCGGTAATGTGCTCAAGAACCGTCTTGGCAAAAGCGCGGTAGTCAGTCACGCCACCGGCCTTCATAAGGGAAGGATTGGTCGTGAAGCCCTGAACGTTGCCATTGTCATGCATGTCAAGCATGCCTTCGAGGTTAGCGCCGTCGGCAAACACCTTGATCGCCATGTTCGGTCCTTTCTCATCTAGCACTATTGCTATCGAAAGCTTTTTTCTTTGTTTCAAAAGCTTTTCGGTTTTCTTTTATAAACCATTTCAAAAGCTATCGAAAGCTCAATTGTCAACTTTCCGTGAACGGTCGAATATCGGGTGTGAACGTACTTCCTTTGGGCGGCGCCTTCAGAATGAGACTCTTTATAGCCTGTCTACGTGCGAACTATCTGCTACGCATGCATTTGGAACATGCCTTTCCGTTCATTTGATTCATTCAATTTTGCCTTGTTCTTTTCATATCGATACGTTATATTTCGATTACGAAAGGCGTATCTTTTGCCTTTTGTTCAAAAGGAGCGGCATATGGCATCTACTTCAGACCTTTCACCGGCCGAGCGTCAGCGATTTATCATGAACTGGCTAGCCGAAAAGCCAAATATCTCGGTATCCGACATCGTTCGCCGTTTTTCGGTTTCGGAAGTCACCGCACGACACGACCTCATCTCGCTGGAATCCGAAGGAAAGCTGCGTCGCGTACGCGGCGGAGCAGTATCGCTTTCTCGCTCCAACGCAATCTCGTATCCCGAGGAGCGTATCAATGTCCAAGTCGAGGCCAAGGAGGCCATCGCCGCAACCGCAGCAACTCTTGTTGATGATGGCGATGTTCTGGTAATTGATATCGGCACCACAGGCTTTTACTTCGCTAAGGCCCTCATGGACAAGCGTGAGATCACCATTATCACCGGCGATCTTGCAATCGCGAACTACGCCAGCTTCAATCTCCCCAATGCTTCGGTAGTGCTGCTGGGCGGCTCCGTGCGCAAGGGCCACCTCTATCTCGCAGGCGCACTAACGCTCGACTGCATGAGCAAACTACATGCCGACAAGGCGTTTGTCAGTGCCGACGGATTCCACCCCGACCACGGTTTTACCGTCGAGCACGACTTCTCGGCCATGATCAAGCATATGTACCTGACCAACTCAAACCAGGGCTACATGATGGTTGACCAGGGAAAGTTCAACAAGACCAGTTTTTATCAGTCCGCGCAGATCGATGACCTCGATGGCATCATCGTTGACGGAGACGACGAGGGCATCATGACGGCGGCGATCGAGAGCAGTCGCAGTCATCCCAAGCTCTATATTGCAAAATAGTTCAAATGGCCGGGTCGCCCCCACTGCGGGCGACCCGGCCATTTATTAGATCAACCCAAAGTGACGCATCGCTGTGACGGTACCGTCGTGTGCGACATCGTCGGTCACGTAGTCGGCGAGTGCCTTGACCTCGGGCATGGCGTTGCCCATGGCGACAGCCGTCTCGACCGCAGCGAGCATGCCCAGGTCGTTACCCGAATCGCCAAAGCCAAAGGTGCGCGCATTTCCCTCACGGCCCAGATACGCCAGCGCTCGCGCCACGCCCACGCCCTTGTCGATGCCCTTGGGACTCAGCTCGCGATTCTGACCACCGGTGTTGCACAGTTCAAACTCGCGATCGATAAAGCCGTCATCGTTGGCTACGCGAGCCAAACTGGGCACATTGAGGCATACCTTGCCCACGCGCAGACGGCCGTCGACGCGCATTTCCTCGGTGCTGTGCACCACAGAAGTGCCGATCAGAGACGACTGCTCAACACCCGCGGGTTCCAGGGCAAAAGTAGCAACGTTGGTCTCGAAAAAGGCCTCAATCCCTGCCGCGGCCATACGGCGTGCAAGCTCCTCGACAACGTCCTCGTCAAAGCAGTCCTCGTGTACCACGCGTGGCTCCCGCCATGGCAACGACACCCGCAGGCTCCAAAGCACGCAGGCCATCGGCAATCAGCCACAAGGGACGACCCGTGCAGATAAATGCTTGGTGGCCCGCATTGCGCAGACGACCAAATGCATCGACAACGGCCTTCGACGGGTGGACCGCATTGAAGTCCTTATCGGTCATATCGTCGGGATCGAACGACGTCAGCGTGCCGTCCACGTCAAAAAAGAGCACAGCGGGTTCGGGACACGCATCAATCATATGGGTTCCTTTCGAGGATAAGGGCAAACGAAGCATCCATCATATAATGGAGCGACGCAACCAGAGAGGTCACCCATGGAATTTTACGCAAGCTGCCCCGAGGGCTTTGAGTCCGCACTCGCCGATGAGCTTAAACGCCTCGGGCTTTCGCATGTCCGCCGCCTGAAGGGCCGCGCCACGTTTGAGGGCGAGCTCGAAGAAGGCTACCGCGCCTGTCTATGGTCGCGCCTGGCGAGCCGCGTGTTCGTGGTACTCGGACGCTTTGAGGCACAGGATGCCGACGAGCTGTACGATAGCGTTTACGACATCGCCTGGGAGACCATCATCCGCCCCGGAGCCACCATCGCCATCACCGCCCGCGGCGTGACCGAGCAGCTGCGCAACACGCGCTTCTCGGCTCTGCGCGCCAAGGACGCGCTGTGCGACCGTCTGGCCGAGACCACGGGCCGTCGTGCCGATGTCGATGCCGCCGACCCCGACGTTCACCTGCTGCTTTCGCTGCGTCAGCGCCGCGCGAGCATTAGCCTGGACCTTTCGGGCGACCCGCTGTTCAAACGCCTGCCGCCCGCAGCGACCCGCGCCGGCGAGGGTGCGCACGTGCTGCGCCCCGACTACGCCGCTCTGGTGCTGGCGCAGGTCGGCTGGACCGCACTGTGTGAGCGCGAGCTGACGGCCGACGATTACGAGAACGAAGCCCTGCCCACGCTGATCGACGCCTCGTGCGCCGGCGGCGGCCTGCTGCTGGAGGCCGTGAATATTCTGACCGACCGCGCCCCGGGCGCCGCACGCGAGCGCTGGGGCTTTGAGGGCTGGCAGCTGCACGACGCCGCCCTATGGGAGCAGCTACTCGCCGAGGCACGCGAGCGCGGGGCGGCAGCACGCGAGCGCCAAGCACGCATTGTGGCCGTAGACATCGACCCCGCCGCCCGCAAGACCGCCGAGCGCATGGTCAAGTGCGCCGGCTACAAGCGCTTTGTCGATTTTTGCGCCGCCAAGTCCGCCACCGTGCTGGACCATGCGGGCGCCGTCGCCGGTGCCGCCGTGGTCGCAGATACGACCGAGACGCCGCTGTCGCTTATGCACGACGCCATGACGCTGGTCGGTGAGCTGCGCCGCGCGCCCGAGCTTGCTTCGGCACCGGTCGCCGCGCTCACCCGCGATGGCTTACTAGCCCGCGCGCTCCACGCCGAGCCCGAGCGCTCGATCGCCGTCATGCCCAACAACGAGGAGGCGACCGTCGAAGTCTGGCCTTCGCTCGACCACGCCGCCGCAGCGTTTGAGGCTGCGACCAGTGCGGATGCCGAGGCCGAGGTCACGGATGCCGACGAAGTCAACGACAACGCCGCCGGCACCCCCATGCCCGAGCCTGCCGCCATGCTCGACCTGGGCGACGGCAAGCCGCTGCCCGTGCTCATCTCGGAGTCCGAGCAGTTCGCCAACCGCCTGCGCAAGAATGCCCGTCTGCGCCGCAAGTGGGCCAAGCGCGAGGGTGTGAGCTGCTACCGCGTCTACGATGCCGACCTGCCCGATTACTCCGCCGCCATCGATCTGTACGAGGGCTGCCCGCAGACGCCGGGACGCTGGCTCGTCATCGCCGAATACGCCGCGCCCAAGACCATCGACCCCGCGCTGGCCCAGGCCCGCATGCTCGACATCTTGGCCATCGCGCCGCGTATCTTGGATGTTCCCGCCGAGCATGTGCACGCCAAGGCCCGCATGCGTTCGCGCGGCGGCTCGCAGTACGGCAAGCAGGGCGCCGGTAAGGGCGCATCAGGCGAGCGCGCCAACATCGCGCGCCGCCGTCTGCCGCTCATCGAAGAGGGCGGGCTCACCTTTGCCGTCAACTTTGACGACTATCTGGATGTGGGCATCTTCCTGGATCACCGCGTCACCCGCAACCTAGTGCGCGAGCACGCCAAGCAGGCGCGCCGCTTCCTCAACCTGTTTGCCTACACCGGCACCGCCACCTGCTATGCGGCAGACGGCGGCGTCGAGGAGACTGTGACGGTCGACCTTTCCAACACCTACCTGGACTGGGCCGAGCGCAATATGCGCCAGAACGGCTTTGTGGGTCCGCAGCATCACTTTGTGCGCGACGACGTGCTCGCCTGGATTCGCGACCAGCGCCAGACGCGCAACCGCTGGGACCTGATCTTTGTCGACCCACCCACGTTCTCGAACTCGTCAAAGATGGGCCGTCGCACTTGGGATGTCCAGCGCGACCATGTTGAGCTTTTGGCCGGCGTATCTCGCCTGCTCGCACAGGGCGGCCATGCCATCTTTAGCTGCAACCTGCGCGGCTTCCGCCCCGAGACGCGCAAGCTCGCGCGTGTGGGCGTGGTGCTGGAGGACATTACGGCACAGACCATCCCCGAGGATTTCGCGCGCAATCAGAAGGTGCACCATTGCTATATCGTGCGCCGCCTGCCCATCGAGGACGCCATGGCCGAGGTCGGCTTTAGCGCCGAGGAGATTGCCGAGCGAACCGAGGAGCTGCGCAACCCCGAGGCCCGAAAGCCCCGTGCGGCAGTACCCGCGCACGCGCAGACCGGCAACGGCAAGTCCAACTTTGCCGGCAAACCCTCCCCCGCCGGCAAGCCCAAAAAGAAGAAGTTCTACGCCAGCAAGCCCAAGGGCAAATAGCAAAGTTGCGGTGGAATAGTTCCTAAAAAGCCTGGTAAAGGCCCAAACAGGAACTATTTCACCGCAACTCATATTGGGATGGTGGTTGGCGATCTAACCTTGGGTGACCAATCGGTAACCGATGCCCACGTGCGTTTGGATATAGCGCGGGTGCGCGGGGTCGGACTCGATCTTCTTACGCAACGTGCCCATAAAGACGCGCAGGCTCGCCAGGTCGCTCTTGGTTGCCGTGCCCCAAATCTCGTGCAGGATAGACTGGTGCGTCAGCACCTTGTCGGCGTTATGCGCCAGCAGGCATAGCAGTTTGTACTCGATCGGCGTCAGATGCAGCTCCTCGCCATCCATCGTGGCGATGCCGGCATCAAAATCGATATGCAGCTCACCGGTATCGAACGAGCCCTCGGACGCACCCATGCCAATCTGCGCATACGAAAGGCGCCTGAGCGTCGTGCGAATGCGCGCGAGTAGCTCTTCGACCGAAAACGGCTTGGTCAGGTAGTCGTCGGCACCGGCATCGAGCGCGCGAATCTTGTCCGCATCCTCGCTGCGCGCCGAGACCACGATGATCGGCATGCCCGACCACGCGCGCACCGACTCCACCACCTTGACGCCGTCCATATCGGGTAGGCCCAAATCGAGCAGCACAATACTCGGTGCCTGCGATGAGGCAGCGGCGATGGCGGCATGGGCGGTTTCCACAGCCATATGGCGCAAGCCGTGCGCCTCGAGCGCGGCAACGATTAAGTTGCGAACGGCGGGGTCGTCCTCAACGACCAAGATGAGCGGTTTTACGGCAGAGTTCGGCACAGCGCTACTCCTTATCAAACGAAACATCGGCGACGGGAAGCTCAATCGTAAAGACCGAGCCGTGCGGGTCCGCCGCGGCAACCTCTATGCTACCGCCATGCGCTAACGCAATGGAGCGGCAGAGCGAAAGGCCCAGGCCCACGCTGCGATGGCTGTCGGCAAGACCGTGGTTGGCGGTGTAGAACGACTCAAAGATTCGCTCGCGGTCCTCGGGCGCAATGCCCGGGCCGTCATCGGCCACCGAGCACGCCACGCGTCCATCGTCGACGCCAATCGAAATCACGATATGCGAGCCTGCGGGCGTATAGGTGATGGCGTTGTTCACCAGATTGACCACCAGCTGCACCATCAGGCGCGCATCGACGTTGACGAGCGCCGGCTCGTCGCACGGCACCACCTTAAGATCGTGCTCACGCACGGCCGGACTTACGTGGCGCAGCGCCTCCTCGACGATATCGTCCATGAGCTCGAGCGTAGTCGACAGATGCATGCCGCCGCCCTCGAGCTTGGTGATGGCGAGCAGGTTCTCGACAGTGGCGTTGAGCCACAGCGCATCCGAGCGAATGGACAGGAGCAGGCCGCGGCGCGTCTGGGCATCGAGCACCGCGGTGCCGGTTGAACCCTGGTCGAGCAGGACATCGGCATTGCCCGAAATACTGGTGAGCGGCGTGCGCAGATCGTGCGAGATGGAACGTAGCAGGTTGGCGCGCAGCTGCTCGTTTTTGGCGAGCACCGCCGCCTCCTCGCGGGCCTCCATGGCGCGGGCGCGATCGAGCGCCAGCTCGCCTTCGCTCACGATGGCATCGGCAAGTGTCCGCTCCTCATGCGTCAGCACGTCGGGCTCGGCAACGATAGCCAGCACGCCCACCACCGAGGCGGGGTCGCCCGAGCGCACGAAGCCGTCGCCCGTGCGAACCGTCAGGTAGATGCCATAAAACGCCGAGCCGCCAAACGTGGCGTCGAGCGGCGTTCCCACATAGGCGGACGCCGAGAGCCGCGGCGGCATCTGCGGCGCCAGCTCGTGCACCGGCGCGGCATCGCCCACGGCTGTGTACGTCGCACGCGGCAGCAGGTCATCACCCTCGTCGTCGGCGCTGTACCACACGACCGAACAGCCCGAAAGACGCGCCAGCTGCGTTGCCATGGCGTGAACGATCTGATGCTGATCGGCGCAGCGCTGCAACATGCGGTTGGTCTCGAGCACCATATGCGTGCGGCGGTCGCTGGCGGCAGCCTGTGCCAAGGCGCGGCGCAGGGCCAACGCAATCGAGCTCGACACAAGCGAGACCACGAACATGATGAAGAACATGCCGGGATAGCCGCGGTCGATAAGCGACAGCGAGTAGCGCGGATCGACAAACAAGAAGTTGTAGAGCGCCACGGCGGCAGCCGAGCTCAGCAAGCAATACAGGCGACTCCAGGTAAAAAATGCGCACAGCTGAACGGCGAACACATAGACGATCATGATGCTCGGCGCGAGACCCGGATGGTCGAGCAGCGCGCCCACAATCGTCGCCGCGACCAGCAGCCCCACCGATACGCAGGCGTCATACAGAGGAGTGCGGCGCGTCAGCGTTGTGCGCCGCCACCAAAAGCTATCGGCAATATCGCAGTCCGTACGGACGTCCATCAGCGCCCCGCCCCTCTCTCAAAAACAAAAACCACCACAAAGGGGACAGGCACCTTTGTGGTGGTTTCCCCTTGTGGTGGTTCCAAGTGTAAAGCCTTTGCAACCTGCGGTCGTTAGACAAACAGCACGTGCGCGAGCAGTGCGCACACGCACGCCGCGACAAGCACCGTCACCACGATCGAAATCACGCGGTCGGCCATGTCCATGTTGGCCCGATTCGTAAAGAACCGATCTTCGGCAGCATCGGCGCGTACCTCACGCACCAGCTCGGTCGCAAGATCGCAACCGTCAAGCACCTTTGCATCCATGGTTTCCTCCCAGGACTCAATCCCCGTCAATACAAGCCCGCCCGTTCGCAGACAAACCTCGAGCGTCGACTACGGGCGCTCGTTGGGGGCCAGGCGCTGCATCTTGTTCACGGCTTTGAACTTGGTGAACAGCGGCACGTACTCAAAGCTCACGTTAGAGTTCTCCAGGCCGTACCAACGCGCGGGCGTGCCGGCGGCGCGGCGGATGATGTACTTGAGCGTGATGGCCGTACGCTCGCTGGGCTCCACATCGCTTTCGGGCGCCAGAAGCTTACGGATCAGGACGAACTTGAACGTGCCGATGTTACCCGGATCCTTGTAGACCGAGTAGTCATGCGTCTGCGGCGGCAGCTCGCCGGTGGCAGCCAGGTCCTGAACAACCTGACGCAGGTAGGCATTGACGCGCTGGTTGATCTTGTAGCCCAGGTACAGATGCACGCGGAACACGTAGTCGGTGCCGAACGTCTCGACCGAATAGGCAAAGGTATGCGGCTCGTCCATGGTCTCGACATTCACGAACCACCAGGCGCGGGCGCGCTTGGGATGCTTGTCCAAGATCGAATAGACGATATCGCGGTCGATGTAGTCGGTATGGGTGTCCTTGGTCAGGTACACGACGTTGTCGCTCATGCGCTCGTAACGGTCGTCGTCACGCAGGCGCTTGAGCTGCGGCAGGTAGCTGCGCAGCGGCAGCAGCGTAAACTGGCGCTGCTCGACCGCCGTGCCGTTGTACCAGCACACCATAATGCCCATGATGAGTGCAGCCATGAGAATGGTGAAGTAACCGCCGTGGAAGAACTTGGTGAGCGAGCTCACGAAGAAGAAGCCTTCGAGCAAAAGGAAGAAGGCCGCGAAGATCCACGGAGCAACCTTGAGCTTGCGCTCCTCGTGCAGGTAGAAGAAGAGCAGCAGCGTGGTGCACATCATAGTCAGCGTAATGGCAAGGCCGTAGGCGGCTTCCATATGCGCCGAGTTCTGGAACAGCAGCACCACGATGACGCAGCCGACAAGCATGACGTTGTTGACCATGGGGATGTAGAGCTGGCCCTTGGTCTCGGCAGGGTAGAAGACCTGCATGTGCGGCATAAGGTCCAGACGGCTGGCCTCGGACACCAGCGAGAATGCGCCGGTGATGAGCGCCTGCGAGGCAATGATGGCCGCGACGGTGGAAAGGCCGACGGCAAACGGGCGCAGGCCCGGGGCGAGCATCTGGTAGAACGGGTTGAGGTCGGCAATGCCCATGAGCTCGGGGTTGGCAGCGTTGTTCATAAGCCAAGCGCCCTGGCCCATATAGGAAAGCAGCAGGCAGCACTTAACGAACGGCCAGGTGGCGTAGATGTTGCCGCGGCCGACGTGGCCCATGTCGGAGTAGAGCGCCTCGGCACCGGTGGTGGCGAGGAAGCAGCTGCCCAGAATCATGATGCCCGCGTGGTTGTTGGGGCTCAGCAAAAAGGCGATGCCACGCACCGGGTTGAGGCACAGCAGCACGGCGGGGTGCTGGAAGACAAAAAACAGACCCGTGCCGCCCAGGAACAGGAACCACAGCGTCATGATGGGGCCAAAGGCGTGACCGATCTTGGCCGTACCGATACGTTGCACCAAGAAGAGCACGATGATGATGGCGAGCGTAATGGCGACGACGCGGCCCTGGTCATCGCCCAGCACGGCATGGACCGCCGGGATGGTGCGCAGGCCCTCGATGGCCGTGGTAACGGTAACGGCCGGCGTCAGGATGCCGTCGGCGAGCAGCGCGGCGCCACCCAGCATGGCGGGGATGATAAGCCACTTGCCACAGCGCTTGACCAGGCTGTACAGGGCAAAGATGCCGCCCTCACCATGGTTATCGGCGCGCAGCGAGATGAGCACATACTTGATGGTGGTCAGCAGCGTGACCGTCCACACGACAAGGGAGAGCGCGCCAAGCACGAACTCCTCCGTCACGCTTCCGATGCCGCCGTTGCCGGCAACGAGCGCCTTGGTTACATACATAGGGCTGGTGCCGATATCGCCGTACACCACGCCCAGCGTGACGAGCATCGCCGAGATGCTCACAGGAATCGCAGCGTGCGAGGCTGCCTCCTTGGCCTTCTGTTCCATAAGCCGGTTTCCTCCCAACTTTAATGTTCGAAGGAATTATAGGCAATCGGCCCATGTTTGAATGGCACTGTTTTCCCAGCTAGATAAACATTTATACAGTCTTTAGGCTACCGCGGCGATATGGAATGTAACAAAGGGACTGTCCCCTTGTCACATTCGTCATTTTCCAAGCCAGTTTTTGAACCACCATTCCATGGAGCGGCTCATCTCGGCCATAAAGGGGCTCGTGTGCTTGCGGGTGTAGATATCCACGACGCGCTCCCCCACCTCGCGGGCATGCGGACGAAACATCGCGTCCATCTCGGCCACCTGCGCGTCCATGGTCGCGGCGTCGGCGCGGCAGTAGCGCTCCTCGTGCACCAGGTTCACCACGGGATGCGCAATGGCCGGACGCTCCTTACGGGGCGTGCCGATGATGAGCATCGACAGCGGCATGGTATAGGGCGGCAGATCGAGCAGCTCGGCAACTTCCTCGGCGTTCTCCACGATGTCGCCAATGTAGCAGCTCCCCAGGCCCAGGGCCTCGGCGGCAACCACGGCGTTTTGCGCAGCGATCACGGCGTCCTGGGCCGCGATGGCAAAGTCGCCCAAACCCGGCGCGCGGCGAGGCGTCTTGCCCGTGCGCTCGACAAACTCGGGCTCAAAGCAGCCCACGTGCTCAAACAGATCGATCCACTTGGCATAATCGACCACAAATATTAGTGCCCAGGGCGCCTTGGCGATCATGGGCTGGTGGTCGCACAGGTCGGCCAGACGGTCCAGCGCAGCCTGCTCGCGAATGCTTACGATGGAATACATCATCATGGCGCCCGCCGACGGCGCGCGACTCGCCGCATGCAGAATCGCCGCACGCTGCTCGTCGGTCACCGCCACAAGACGGTCGTCGTCATCACGCGCAAAGGCACGCGTAGACGAGCGATGCTCCAAGATGTCCAGCACCACGTTGCCCGTAGTCTCGACCGGATAACCGTTCGCATCCACGCCCGCAGCTCCGCCGCAGTACTCGACACCCGTCATACAAACCTGCTCGCCCATAGCTCTATCCTCGCCAATTCTTTAAGAAGCCTTTACGTTTCCGTGTAATTCCCGTCCATTATCGCGCAGGCCGCCGCTACATTGCGCCACACCGCCGCACATGCGCGTTAATATGGCTGGTTGTTGTGCGCAGCCCGCAAATGCAGCGCATATTTAGGTAACAATCGGGTAAACCCCCGCTTTCGTAGGTTTTAAGTTTGTGAGGAGTCTCAGCATGTTCGCTGCCGCCATCTCGCTCGTCGGTCTTGCGGCGACCGTCTACCTTGTTTTGCGCGAGGCCAAGGCCATTCGCGCTCAGTCGGGCACCGTCACCAAGGGCGCCTTCGCCTGGAGCGTCGCCTTTGGCCTGTTCCAGCTCTTTTTGACCGTCTGGGGCGCTATTGGCCTCGTCGCGCAGAACGAGCCGCTCGCCTTCGTGATGCTCATCCTGACCAACGCCATCCTCACCGGCTGCGCTTGGGCCAGCATCGCCCGCGACCGCATCGCCCCGCGCGTCTTTGCGTTCGCCGGGCCCGACGCCCCCGCCCCCACCGGCAAGCTCGCCCGCCTGCGCGGAGCCTTTGTGGGCAAACCGCTCGTCGCCGCCGTCCTGTGCCTGCTGCTCGCCGGCGTCTTTGCGCTGCTGGGCATGGAGGTCTCGTCCAACCACGACTTTACCTGGGTCTACCCCCTGTGCATCCTGCTCGAGTGGGCCATCATCACCACGCTCATGGTCGGCCTGTTCTTCCTGTTCCAGCGCCACGGCGCAGCTCCCGCGGTCCTGGCCTTTGCCCTCTTTGTCCTGGGCATTGCCGAGTTCTTCGTCATCACGTTTAAATCCATGCCCATCCAGCCGGGCGACCTTTCGGCCATCTCCACCGCCGCCGCGGTCGCCGGCACCGGCTACACCTTCTCGATCTCACTGTTCTGCGTGCTGTCCATGGGCTTTACCGCCATCGCCATGCTGCTATGCGAGTACGCCGGCCTGGTGGCACCGCACCGTCAGAAGGGCGCCGCCAACGCCAAGCGTATGCTGCTCACCAACCTGCTCGTGGCGGTGCTGTGCCTGGGCGGCGTGACCGCACACGTCACGCTCATCGACTACTACAACACCCTCGGCATCACCGTCTACACCTGGCGCCCGCTCGAGAGCTACTGGCGCGAGGGCTACCTGCCCGCTTTCATTAGCGCAGCGCAGTCCATCAAGCCGCCCAAACCCGCCGACTACTCCGTCGACGATGCCAAGGCCACGCTCAAAAAGTACGCCAAGGCCTACGACAAGTCCGACGCGGCCAAGAGCGACGAGCGCGCCGCCGCAAAGGAGCAGTTCGATAGCGAGAAGCCCACGGTCATCGCCATCATGAACGAGACCTTCTCGGACCTGTCGATCTACCAGAACATGCGTGCCGGCTACGAAGGCCCGCAGTACTTTAAGAACCTGTCCAACTGCCTCAGCCGCGGCAAGCTCTACGTGAGCGCCTACGGCGGCGGCACCGCCAATACCGAGTTTGAGTTTATGACCGGCAACTCCATGGCCAACCTGGGCTCGGGCGTGTACCCCTACACCATCTACAACATGGAAACGACCGGGAACCTGGCAGAGCAGTTCAAGTCGCTCGGCTATTCCACCACGGCCATGCACCCCAACCACGCCACCAACTGGAACCGCGAGAACGTCTACAAGGATTTTGGCTTTGACCGGTTCCTGTCCATCAACGACTTCCAGGGAGCCGACACCCTGCGCG
Source organism: uncultured Collinsella sp. (assembly GCA_905196265.1). Taxonomy (GTDB): domain Bacteria; phylum Actinomycetota; class Coriobacteriia; order Coriobacteriales; family Coriobacteriaceae; genus Collinsella. Next base: position 31,077 of record CAJJVE010000002.1, read on the forward strand.
GTATGGTGACCGACCAGGCGACCTACGACAAGATTCTTGAGCTGCTCGACCAGAACGCCGATCCGCAGTTTATCTTCGACGTGACCATGCAGAACCACTCGGGTTACGATACGGGCCTGCTGCCGGTCGACAAGCAGATGCATCTCAACATCGACACGACCGATCTGGACACCAAGACCGTCGAGGACGGCACGCTCTCCGATGTCGACGAGTATGTCTCGTGCATTGAGCAGTCCGACCAGGCGCTGCGCTACTTCCTCAACGCCCTGAGCAAGCTCGACCGCAAGGTAGTCGTGGTGTTCTGGGGCGACCACCAGCCGTTCTTCCCGTCCAAGTTCAATGACAAGTGGTTTACCGGCGAGGACGACGCTACGCATCAAGAGCGCCTGTGGCAGACCGACTACATCATCTGGGCCAACTACGACGTTGCCGGCTGCGACCAGACGAGCGAGGTCGACGACCTGTCCACTAACTACCTGTCCACGCAGCTTATGCAGCTGATCGGCGCCCCCCTCTCCGACTACCAGAAAGCGCACATGACGCTGCGCGAGTCGCTGCCCGCCATCAACTCGGTCGGCTACGAGGACGCCAGCCTGCGTTGGGCACTCTCCTCCAACGTCACCGGCGACGACGCCGCCGCAGCAGCCGCCTCCAAGGCGCGCGAGGATTACGCCAAGATGCAGTACTACGAGATGTTCCGCGACGGCAAGAATGTGTACACCGAGCACTTCCAGACCGAGGCCAACGAGACCGACCCCAACCTGGCGCCGGGCACGACCAAGATCAAGTAGCGACTAGCTGCTGAGCCACAACTGAAACGTCTGTCCAGGCGGAGGCATATAAGGTTCCCTGCTCGGACAGTCCTGCGCAAGACGGAGGCCACGTTATGTGGCCTTCTTTGTTTGCGGAAAGTGTGTCCCGGAATTCTTGTCTGGAATGGGATGCAGTTTCCGCTTGGGACCCGATTGGGAAAGTGTGTCCCACTATTCAGCTGGATTCCGGGATGTATTTTCCGGTTGAGGCTCGTTGGGAAAGTGCGTCCCACTTTGGGGGCGGGACTGCGGACAAAAAGTTGGACCGTTGAGGTCCGGAACGGAGTCCGCATG
>CAJJVE010000003.1:0-31389 GCA_905196265.1 uncultured Collinsella sp.
CCGCCGAAGAGCCTGCTAACTGCATTTTTGAGCAGGTCTACTTTGCTCGCCCCGATTCCATCATGAACGGCAAGAGCGTCTACGCCTGCCGTTATGACATGGGTCGTCAGCTGGCACATGAGGAGCCCGTCGAGGCCGACCTGGTCATCGGCGTGCCCGACTCCGGCCTGCCGCCCGCGGAGGGCTATTCGCACGAGAGTGGCATTCCCTTTGGCGAGGGCCTCATCAAGAACCGCTATGTGGGCCGTACGTTTATCGAGCCTACGCAGGAGCTGCGTGCCATGGGCGTGCGTATGAAGCTCAACCCGCTGCGTGACAACATCGAGGGCAAGCGCCTGGTCGTCATCGACGACTCCATCGTGCGCGGCACCACCATGGTGCAGCTCGTCAAGATGCTGCGCAACGCCGGCGCCAAGGAGATTCATATCCGCATCAACTCGCCCGAGGTCATCTGGCCGTGCTTCTACGGTATCGATACCGACGTGCAGTCGCAGCTTATCAGCGCCAACAAGACGGTCGACGAGATTTGCGAGTACATTGGCGCCGATTCGCTGGCCTTCCTTTCGGTCGAGGGCCTGCTGAAGGTCATGCCCAAGGGCGGTTACTGCGATGCGTGCTTTACCGGACGCTACCCCGTGGCGATTCCCGAGAGCTTTGGCCGCGACAAGTTCATGGAGGGCTTTAAGCCCCGCAACCTGGACAAGCCGCTGCACTTTGACGACGACGCCGTGGTCGAGAAATACGACGACCGCAGCTGGGAAGAGGAGCACGGCGAGGCCTAAAACCTGCCATGTGGGGACAGGTTTATTTTGGTAGGTTTTACCTGCTGTTTTGTTGATATGACGGCGCGTGCTGTTATGGCGCGCGCCGAAATGAACGCAACTATGAGCACCGTTTGGCGCCCGTGCGGCGCCACGGTAGTGGGAGAGGAAGGCTCAGATGAGCGACAGCAAGCATGTGACGTACGAGGACGCCGGCGTCGATACCGCCGAGGGTGGCCGCGCCGTCGACGCTATTAAGCAGATGGTCAAGGACACCAACCGCCCCGAGGTTATCGGCGGCATCGGTGGCTTTGGTGGCCTGTTCTCGGCCGCCGCGCTTAAGGATATGGAAGACCCGATCCTGATCAGTGGCACCGACGGCGTGGGCACCAAGCTCGTGCTCGCCCAGATCATGGACCGTCACGAGACGGTGGGCCAGGACCTGGTCGCCATGTGCGTCAACGACATTTTGGCTTCGGGCGCCGAGCCGCTGTTCTTCCTGGATTACGTTGCCATCGGTCACATTGAGGCCGAGCACATGGCAAAGATCATCAAGGGCGTGGCCGACGGCTGTAAGCTCGCGGGCTGCGCGCTCGTGGGCGGCGAGATGGCCGAGCACCCGGGTGTCATGGCCCCCGCCGACTACGATCTCGCCGGCTTTACCGTGGGCGTCGTCGACCGTCCCAAGATGCTCGACCCCGCGAACGTTCGCCCCGGCGATGTAATTCTGGGCCTGCCCTCCACTGGTGTGCACTCCAACGGATACTCGCTCGTGCGCAAAGTTATCGGTGTCGACGGTATCAAGCCGGGTACGCCCGAGGCCGCCGCTAAGGCCGAGGAGCTGAGCCGTCCGCTCGAGGAGCTCGGCGGCGCTTCGCTGGCCGACGCTCTGCTGGCCCCCACGCGCATCTACGTCAAGCCGATTCTGGAGCTGCTCCGCGGTGGCGCCAACGTTCATGCCATTGCTCACATCACCGGCGGCGGTATCACCGAGAACCTCAACCGCGCGCTTGCCGACGACGTCGACGCCGTGGTCACCCGCAACGGCGCCGAGATGGGCTGGGACGTTCCGCCCGTCATCACCTACGTGTCGCGTCAGGCCGAGCTCGCGCCCAACGAGGCATGCAAGACCTTCAACATGGGCGTCGGCCTGTGCCTGATCGTCGCCCCCGAGGACGAGGCTGCCGTGACCGAGGCACTGGTCGCTCTAGGCGAGAAGCCGTTCCGCGTGGGCGAGTGCGTCGAGGGCTCCGGTAAGGTCGTGTACTCCGATGAGCGCTAACGAGCAGATGGCTGATGCCGAGGGCCTGGGCTTTGTGCCCTATACCCGTCCGACCGGTACCGATACGGCTGAGCCGCTTAAGATCGGCGTGCTTATCAGCGGTTCGGGTACCAACCTGCAGGCGCTGATCGACCTGATCGCCGCCGGCAAGCTCAACGCCTCGATTGAGCTTGTGGTGTCGAGCCGTCCTTCGGCCAAGGGCCTGCAGCGTGCCGAGCGCGCGGGCATCCAGACACTCACGCTGTCCAAGGATGTTTATGCCGACCCCATCGCGGCCGACGAGATTATTGCGCACGAGCTGCTCGAGCGCGGCTGCGAGTACGTGGTCATGGCCGGCTACATGCGCATGGTGCACACGCCTCTGCTGGCGGCGTTTCCCAACCGCGTGGTCAACTTGCATCCGGCACTGCTGCCGAGCTTTACCGGTGCGCATGCGATTGACGATGCGTTTGCTCGCGGCGTCAAGGTAACCGGCGTGACCGTGCACTTTGCCAACGAGATTTACGACAACGGCCCCATCATCGCCCAGCGTGCGCTGGCTGTCGAGGAGGGCTGGGACGTCGACACGCTCGAGGAGCACATCCACGCGATCGAGCATGTGCTGTATCCCGAGGTCGTGCAGATGCTCGCCGACGGCCGCGTTCACGTGCTGGAGAGCGGCAAGGTCGCAATTGATGCGCCTCGCGGCTAGTGGCGCACAGTACAATTTAGCCGAGTAGTCAGGGTGGTCATTGGCGCCAAGGCGCAAGTGGCCACCCTTTGTTTTTGGCAGTCATTGGGGACGGTCTTTAACGACTAGTCATTCAAGAACGTCGCAGGTGACTAGGTGAGAGAGGTGAGCGCATGGCGGATAACGAAGCGCTGTTTACGCCTGAGCTGGTGTTTTTTGATTGGGAGTGTGCGACGCCGGATGAGGCGTTTGCGCGGCTCGAGGGTGAGCTTGCCCCACGCGGCTACATTGCCGAGGGTTGGCTCAACGCCGTCCGCACGCGCGAGGACGCTTATCCCACGGGTCTCGCTATGCCGGCGGCAAACATCGCCATTCCGCATACCGATCCGGGATTTGTGGTCAAGCCCTATATCGCTGTGGTAAAGCCCGCCGCACCTGTGACGTTTAACGCGATGGCGGGCATGGGCGCCCCCGTGCCGGCGCAGATCATCGTCAATCTGGGTATTGCCGAGCCGGGCGGCCAGGTCGAGGCACTTCAGGCGCTCATGAATATCTTTATGGACACCGACGCTGCAGCCGATGTGCTTGGCCAGACCACGCCCCAAGGCATGGTCGACGCCATCCGTCGCCACTTTTAAGGTGGCACTTGGGGACGTTCCTTTTCTGCCGGCAGGTAGGGACAGTCCCCATCTGCCGGCAGAAAAGGAGCGCCCTGGCATTAACCTGCCAGACCTATCCCCTTTGCACCAAAATGGTGCAGATTAACCTGTGTCCCATGCGCCGGGTGTGCCGCGGGGCTGCGTTGTGACACAATGGCGTTTGTTCGATTCGTGATGCGAAAGGCCAAACATGGCAAATAAGAAAAAGAACCCCGAGGTCGCGCCGACGCCCGAGCAACGGTCCCGCGCCGCCTCCAGCTCTCGCAAGAAGCAGCGCAAGACCTATGTGTCCAAGACCGTCAAGATTGTCCTGGTGGTCATCGGCGTGCTGGCGATGCTGCTCTCCGTCTCGGCCATGGCGTGCTCCGGCCTGATGTCGCAGACCGAAAGCGCCAGCTCGGGCTATAAGCTCACTGGTGGTGTGGCTGCCACTATCAACGGCACCAACCTCACCGAGGACACCGTGACCAAGCAGATCATGAGCATGCGCACGTCCTACGGCTACACCAAGGACAAGGACTGGGCACAGTACCTGGTCGACAACGACCTCACGCCCAAGAAGTACCGCAAACAGCTCATCGACTCCTACGCGCAGCAGATCCTGCTTCAGCAGGCGCAGAAGGAAAACGGCGTGACGGTGTCGGACGACGAGGTCGAGAAGGCTTGGAAGGACGCGTGCAAGAGTGCCGGCGGCGCTAAGGCTTTCAAGAAGACCCTTAAGACCTACGGCTACACCGAGGACACCTACAAGGATTCGCTCAAGGAGAGCCTGGCGCAGCAAAAGCTCAAGGATGCCGTGGCACCCACCAGCAAGCCCAAGGACAGCGAGATTGTCGATTACATCAACGAGAACCTGTCCAACTACAATGACGCCCGTCGCTCGTCGAATATTCTGATCAAGGTCGATTCTGACGCTTCCGACGAGGACAAGGCCGCCGCCAAGGCCAAGGCGCAGGAGTGCCTGGACAAGATTAACTCCGGCGAGCTGAGCTTTGAGGACGCCGTGAAGCAGTATTCCGACGACACCGGCTCCAAGGACAAGAAGGGCGATGTGGGCTGGGACAAGCTCACCACCTTCGTCGACAGCTACCAGGCGGCGCTCGAGGGGCTCAACAAGGGCGATGTGAGCGACGTCGTCGAGTCGACCTATGGTTATCACATCATCAAGTGCACCGACTACTTCCATGTCGATAATCAGGTCGATGACATTAAGCAGGTGCCCAAGGACATCAAGAAGTACGTCTCCAACGTTGTGAAGACGCAGGCGGCAAGCACCGCGTACAGCGAGTGGCTGGAGCAGTACAAGAAGGACGCCGACATCACCGTTAACCCCATGCCCAAGGACGTGCCGTACAACGTTAGCCTGAAGGGCGTCACCAAGAGTTCGACCGACGATTCGTCGACGACTGAGTAATCATGGGGCGGTGTCCGCGTGAGTGCCGCCCACGCTATTGAGGAGGATATGCAGATGACCAACGAAGAGCTGCAGAAGGAAATGATCGCGGCCATGAAGGCCAAGGACAAGGTTCGCCTGTCTATCATTCGCCAGGTTAAGGCCGAGGTGAAGAACATCGAGGTCAACGAGCGTCGCGATGTGACCGAGGAAGACGTCAACAGCATGATCAAGCGTCTGATTAAGCAGACGAGTGAGACGCTGGAGATGTCCATTAAGGCCGGTACCGACCAGGAGCGTACCGACAACCTGACCGAGCAGGTCAAGATTCTGGAGAGCCTGCTGCCCGCGCAGGTTTCGGGCGAGGAACTCGAGGCCCTGATCGAGCAGGTTATCGCCGAGCTGGGCGCGACCTCTAAGAAGCAGATGGGCCAGGTCATGGGCGCTCTGGGTAAGGCCACTGGCGGTAACTTCGATAAGCCGGCAGCAGCAAAGATCGTCGGCGCCAAACTCGCGTAACGGCTCGACGCTGCAAACCCGTACACGCGGCAATCTGACGTTCAATTTCAAGGGCGCGACCATAAGGTCTGCACCCTTTCATTTCACGTCACCTTGCTCGCGTGTACGGGTTTTCGCTGACTTATGCTCAACAAGGGCGGTTGTATTATTTTCGGGTCTTGAGGGGCGTGACCATTGCGGTCGCGCCCCTTTTTGCTGGGCTGGGTACTCATTGGGGACAGGCTTAAATGAGTACCCACTCATTGGGCACTCATTTAAGCCTGTCCCCAATGAGTGGGTTAAAGGTTGCGGGTTCTTTACGGGAATGTAGTGTGGGCTGCGGAAACGTGGTTCTTTCCGTACAATAGTGCAACTCGTGTAAACGCAGGGAAGGGACATTCATGGCAGACATGATCGAGATCAAGCATCTCAACAAGTACTTTGGCGACCTGCATGTGCTCAAAGATATCAATCTCACCGTCAAGCGCGGCGAGAAGCTCGTAATGATCGGGCCTTCCGGCTCGGGTAAGTCGACGCTCATCCGTTGCGTCGATTATCTGGAGGAGCCCACGTCGGGCGAGGTCGTCATCGACGGTACGCCGCTCACCAAAAAGAACCATCTGGAGATGGCTCGCAAGTACAGTTCCATGGTGTTTCAGCAGTTCAACCTGTATCCCAACATGACGGTGCTGGGCAACCTGACGCTCGCGCCCATCAAGCTGCAAAAGAAGAGCAAAGAGGAGGCGACCGAGATCGCCATCGCCGCGCTCAAGCGCGTCGGCATGGCGCATAAGGCCGGCGAGTATCCGCAGAATCTCTCGGGTGGTCAGCAGCAGCGCATCGCCATCGCCCGTGCCCTGTGCACCAAGCAGCCCATCATCCTGTTTGACGAGCCGACCTCGGCGCTCGACCCCGAGATGGTCCAGGAGGTTCTGGACGTTATGATTGAGCTCGCGCAGGAGGACATCACCATGATCTGCGTGACGCACGAGATGGGCTTTGCGCGCCAGGTGGCCGACCGCGTCATCTTTATGGAGGACGGCCGCATTCTGGAGGAGGGCACGCCTGAGCACTTCTTCGATAACCCCGAGAACCCGCGCTGCCGCGAGTTCCTGTCCAAGATTCTGCACTAGGCGCGGTGATGGACATGACGGATATGACGAGGGCGGCCGTGTCGCGCCGTCACTTTTTGCAGCTGGCTGGCGCCGGCATGCTTGCGCTGACGGGGACCGCGCTTGCCGGTTGCGGCAACTCCACCAGCGGCGAGGGCTCCGACAAGGGATCCAAGCTTGCGGCCATCAAGTCGCGTGGCCATCTGAATGCCGGCGTTAAGAAGGACGTTCCCGGCTATGGCTATTACGACACCGCCAAGGGCCGCTTTGAGGGCATGGAAGTCGATTTGTGCTACCAGATCGCCGCTGCCGTCTTTGGCGTGAGCTACAAGGAGGCCCGCGCCCAGGAGCTAGTCGAGTTTACCGACGTAACGCCCAAGACGCGCGGCCCGCTGATCGATAACGGCCAACTCGACGTGGTCGCGGCGACCTACACCATCACCGACGAGCGCAAGAAGAGCTGGGATTTCTCGACGCCGTACCGCACCGACTACGTGGGACTCATGGTCAAGAAGCGTTCGGGCTTTACCTCGATTGAGGATTTGGATGGCAAGGTCATTGGCGTGAGCCAGGGCGCCACCACGCAGAGCCTGATCGAGCAGATGATCAAGGACAACGGCTTTAGCTGCAAGCCCGAGTTTAGGGCCTTTAGCGGTTACCCCATCATCAAGAGTTCGCTCGACGCCGGCAATATCGACGTCTTTGCCATGGACCGCTCCACGCTGGCCGGCTATATGAACGAGACCGTTGAGTTGCTGCAGCCCGAGGTCAAGTTTGGCGAGCAGGGCTACGGCGTGGCGACCAAGAAGGGCTGCGACCTTTCGGCCGTGGTCGATCAGGTGATTTGCGATCGCCTGGCCGATGGCTGGCTCGACCAAGAGGTCAAGACCTGGGGTCTTGTATAGGCGCATCGTCCAAGGAAGGAATCAAATGCTCGAAGGATTATTTGACGCCGACCGTTGGTCGACGACATTTCAAAACATGGGGCCCTTCTGGGAGGGCTTTGGCGTGACGCTGCAGGTGGTCGTTGCCGGCCTGCTGCTGTCGCTGGTGCTGGGCACGCTGCTTGGCGTGTTCTCTACCACTCGCTCGCGCGTGCTGCGCGCCATAAGCCGCGTGTACGTGGAGTTTTACCAGAACACCCCGTTGCCCGTGCAGGTGCTCTTTATGTACATGGCCGGTCCGCAGTTTTTGCAGGCCATAACCGGTGCCGACCAGCCGGTGCGCATCGCGCCGTTCGTGCTGGGCTTCTTGGGCGTGGGCCTGTATCACGCGGCCTACATTTCGGAGGTCATCCGCACTGGTATCGAGGCGGTTCCGCGCGGTCAGATGGAGGCAGCCCAGAGCCAGGGCTTCACCCGTGCGCAGGCGTACTGGTACATCGTGCTGCCCCAGACATTCAAGATCATTCTGCCGCCGCTGTGTAACCAGGCGCTCAACCTGGTCAAGAACACGTCGGTGCTGGCGCTTGTGGCCGGCGGCGACCTTATGTACCGTTCCGACAATTTTGTGAGTCTGTACGGTTACCTGCAGGGATACATCGTCTGCTGCCTTATGTACTTCATCATCTGCTTTCCGCTCGCCATGCTGGTGCAGTGGCTCGAGCGCCGCTCCAAGGAGCGTCCGCGCGGCGTGAGCCTGGCCGAGCTGGGGCTCGACAATGTAGAGGAGGCCTAGCGCATGGAAATCTTCAACGCGACCAACCTGCTCTACATTTGGGGCGGCTTTGTTAAGACAATCGAGATCTCGGCGCTGTCGATTTTTTTCTCGCTCATCTTTGGCACGGTGCTGGCGCTCGTTAAAAGCTATGCGCCCCGCCCGTTCCGTATTTTGGTGAGCGCCTATATCGAGCTGTTCCGCTGCACGCCGAACCTGCTGTGGATCCTGTTTATCTACTTTACGGTGCAGGGTTTGGACATTGTGATTTCGACCATCGCCTTTACGCTGTTTACCAGCGCTGTTATGGCCGAGATTGTGCGCGGCGGCCTCAACTCGATTCCGCGCGGCCAGTTTGAGGCAGCGCAGAGCCAGGGTTTTGGCTTCTTTGCCACCATGCGCTACATCATTCTGCCGCAGACGTTTAAGACGATCATTCCGGCGCTGTTTAGCCAGTGCACGACCGTCATCAAGGACAGCTCGTATCTTTCGGGCATTAACGTGGCCGAGCTCATGTACACGGCAAACGTCGTGATGGCCCACGCGATCGACCTGTCGCAGGTTCTTATGCTCTACGGCCTGGTGTTTGCGATGTACTTTGTGCTCAACTTTGGTATCTCGCTGCTGGTGAGGGCGTATCAGAGGCGAATGGTGGCAGCGTAGAATGTGGCAAAGGGACAGCCCCTTTGTCACATAGAGAAAGGAATCGCGATGAGCGATCTGGAGAACAAGAAGAGTCCTGTGGTCATTACCATCGCGCGCGACTTTGGTGCCGAGGGCCACGAGATCGGCCGTATCCTTGCCGATGAGCTGGGGATTCCGCTGTACGATAACGAGCTGCTGGTGCGTGCGTCGCTGCGCGCGGGCGAGTCGCTCGACAAGATGGCTGCCTACGACGAGCGCCTGGCCGTGGAGAATATGGCGTTTCTGCCCGACCGCTACGATGCCCGTTCGTACTCGGACAAGTTGTTCCAAAAGATGAGCCAGGTGATTTTGGATCTGGGCGAGACCGAGAGCTGCATTATCGAAGGCCGTCTGTCCGATTACCTGCTGCGCAACAACCCCAATCACATTGCCGTGCTGGTGACCGCTCCTTTTGAGGACCGCGTCGAGATTGTGCGCAAGAAGCGTGGCCTTAACAAAAAGAAGGGCGCCAAGCTGGTCAAGCAGCAGCAGAAGGCGCGCGAGGCGTTCTATAAGCGCTACAGTGCCGGAAAGTGGAAGATGACGAGCGGCAAGGACATCGTCGTCAACCGCGCCAAGCTGGGCCGCGAGGGCTGCAAAGACGTTATCGCCGCTGCCTACCGCTATAAGGTAGCTCAACTCGAAGGCTAACCGACCAAAACCACCACAAAGGGACAGGCACCTTTGTGGTGGTTTTTGTTTTAGGCGGAGGGGAAGGCCTTGGTGAGACCGGCGCGCGTCTGCGTGTCGGTCTTTTGGTAGATAGAACTCAGGTGGCGCTGTACCATGCGCATCGAGATGCCGAGTTCCTCGGCGATTTGCTTGAGCGGGCGTTCGTCCTGGGTCACGGCTATGAGCACGTCGACTTCGCGCGGGGTGAGGGCGTGGTTGGCGATGAAGGCCTGGCGTTGCTCCTCGACGGTGGGCGCGGCGAGCACTTCTTCTGCCAGCTGCTCGCGCTTGCGCTCCTGCTCGGTTTGGGGCAGGCGGAACAGGCCCGCGGCTACAAACGCCACACTCGCCGCCACAAGCAGCATGAGCGCGCCGATCATGATGAGGGCGACATTGCCCGAGGTCACAAGTGCCAGCGAGATGCCCGACGTAGTGAACGCACACACGTTGTTGGCTGCGCGGCCCATGCCAGCCCACAGTGCGGGCGCATGCATGCGCGGTGCCAGCTGCGTAAAGGTGGCGGTAAAGAACGTGACAAAAAAGCCCGAGCTCAGGTAAAAGACGACAAGGCCTAGGTTGGGATCGGCGCCGGCTTCCACGGCCAAGATCGAGATGGTGGAAAGTGCCGTGACGCCGAGCATGATGAGACCCATGTAGCGACGTTCGGCAAGATCAAAGATAAGACCGGCGGCAAGGCCGCTTGCCGCCAAAAAGAGGCGCGGCCAGGTCTGTACGGCGATGGTGCCGTGGGCGTTGGAGAGCGTGACCACGTTGTCGAGGGTCGAGAACAAGCAGGCAAGAATCATGACGAGCGCGATGCTCCAACATGCCTGCTTGGCGAGGGCGTGTGAGGGCTCGGCAAAGGGGTTGACGGTGGGATTGGGACTCTCGGCAGCCTTTAGGGGAACGGCGCTGAGGGCGGAGATGGCGATCGTCACTGTGCCAAGGACGATGAGCTCTGCGATGCCGCCGCAATTGAGCAGGTTGATGGCGAACTGCATCAGGATGCCCGCGGTATAGGCCGCTCCCGCGCCGGTGGCGAGCTTGGGATCGTCTTGGAATGCCGTCGCGAAGGCGTGGTGAGCGGCGGCACCCAGCAGGCCGAGTCCAAGGAATGCCACGCAGCCCAGAATTTCGAGGACAAGCGGGGCCGTAGGGAACTGAATTTGGGTCAGGCCCACGATGACGATAGGGACGGCGGCGGCGTTGACGGCTGCCAGTGAGTGGCCTTTGCGCCGTGCGAGCCCGAGCAGCGGCGCGTACCCGATAAAGCCGAGCACGCTCGCACCCAGAATAAAGCCCTGTGCGATTACAACGCGTTCGGCACCGGCGAGCAGCCCGACGTTGACGTCGAAACGAAACTCGGCGGCAAGGAAGGCGAAGGTGAAGAGCGCGAGTGCCAGAAGCGCGTTGATTTTAGGCCTGCTCAGGTTCAAGGACGGCCCTTTGGGTGGACGAATAATCGTGTCCTCGATTGTAGCGTTCCCGGGACGAGTGTGGCGATGGCGAAATCATATTGAATTAAACCGCAGGTAGAGGCCTAGGTTCACATCTACGAACCTAGGCATACGGAGTCATTTGGCACATCTTGGTGGTACAGGACCACCACAAAGGGGACAGGCACCTTTGTGGTGGTATGTCCCTACGACCAAGGAGGCCGTTATGAACGTAAGCCACTTTGACAAGCAAGCTCAACGTGAGTCCACCTGCTCGCTGGTTCACGGTACCTGGCGTTGTGTGGGTGCCAAAATAGCTTGCGCCGGCGCGTGTGCGCTTATGGTCGGTCAGTTGCTGCTGCCGAGCGTGGCGCTGGCGACGGAATGCGCCGATCCCGCCGCTGGGACGGATGAGGTTGCCGCGGCTCCGGTGACGCCGACGGTTGCGGAGGATGCGGCTGCAACGACCGCACCAGCTGCTTCGACCGCGCCTGCAACCGATGCTGCTCCGGCGGCGCAAGCCACCGTTGAGCCTCAGCAGACAATCCCAGCCGATGCCGTCAATGAGTCTAGCGGTGCTGCGCTCGCTGGGCAAAACGCTTCTGGCGACGACAACGCCGCCATGCCGGCGAGCAACGCCATCATGCCCTGCGGTGTGACCGATGTTGTTGGCGGCAGCGACGTTAGGGTCAACACGACCGTGGTCCCCCACTATACGGACTGCGCGCTTCCGAGCAAGGTCACACTCAAAAAGGGCCAGCCGTATACCCACGATTTTCTCGATGTAGAGGGCGGCATTCCAGAAACGCTTGCGAGCGAAGTTGTCGAGGTTAAGTACTACAGGGCCGATGCCGCTTCGGGCACTCTGGTCGAAGTTCAGGATGCGTCCATGTCCGACGTGACGGCTCGCTTCGAACCCGTTGGCAATCACATGAGGCTGACGCTGACCTTTACGGGTGGCGCGGCAGGCGGCTCGTATCGACTCACGCGCAATGAGACTCTCTATATTGGCACGGCACTGGAGTATACCGGAACTGACTATGAAGGCAGCTCGACTATCCTCAACGAAACCAGGTACGATTATTACCTCCGCTACGTCATCAATAGCGAAATTACGCTCGTTGCGTCAGAAAACGAAGCCCTCCATAACCTGGACGTCAACGACATGAAGACCGACTACGCGCCCGGTGAGGCGCCACGCGCGACCGCGACGATCCCCGCTGCCGATGCCGACAAGTACGAGATCGCCTACGAGTGCTGGGAGGAAATGGAGCTCGATATGGAATCCGGGGAGTCGGTACCCGTTGCCTTCTGGTATTCCGACCCCGCCAAGTATCCGACGGGCGCGAGGAGGATCGAGCACTTCGAAGAGGGCAAGTTCTACATGTACTCCGTTGAGCTGAGGCTCAAGGGCGACAATACCGTGGCCGATGACTGCAATATGAACGTCAACGGTCGTTGGGTGCACCACATCAAGACCGACAACGGCGTCTTTGCGCCAATCGCTGGCAATATGCTGTGCGAACAGCCAATCGACGAATGGCGTGCCATCGACGTTATCGAGATCAACGGCGTCACGACCACCTTCAAGGCGGGCGATAGGCCGGTCTTTACGGCGAATGTTCCGACGGGCTCCAACTCCCTTCCTCAGTGTGAGTTCTGGACGGGTAGCGACGGCAGCGAAGTGAACTCCGTGGATTTCTGGGATCAGAACATCACGAATCACATCGACGTCTTTAAGCCTGGCGTGACCTATCGCTACGGTATCTACCTCAAGTCCGCGCGCGGCTTCTACTTTACGCCCGACACCAAGCTGGTGATCAACGGCCAGGAGTGCGGCTACCAGGTCGCGGATAGCGTATCCGATGAGGACAGCGGCTGGATCTACACCCTGTGGCTCAACACCGATCTGACGTTTACGCCCGAGGCCACGCCGGCTCCCAATCCGCAGCCTACGCCGGATCCCAAGCCGACGCCGCAGCCTGGGGTGAAGCCCGAGACCAAGCCCGCGGTCAAGCCGGCCACGACAACCGCCACGACCAAGACGGTTGAGAAAACCACGCAGGCCAAGAAGGGCGATGCTGTCCTGGCTACCACGGGGGATACCACCGTGATGACGGTCGCCGCCCTAGGCATCGCCGGCGCAACCGTAGCCGCAGCCGTCATCGCCGCAACCAAGCGCCGCAGGCACTAGGTTTTGGTGTTCCGCCACGACCAGGCATGTCCAGAACCACCACAAAGGTGCCTGTCCCCTTTGTGGTGGTTTGCGCAGGTAGAACGGTAGGTTCGTATATATGAACCTACCGTTCGCTTTGTTTTTGGACAACGATTACGCTGGATGACTTTAGGTTTGCAAGAAAGGAACGACCATGAGGTGGACTACTGCTCGAGCGCTTTGCCGCCGGCTGACGGTTGCCACGGTGACCCTCGCGATGGTGACAGGTTCGTTTCCCGCGGGCGCGTTTGCCGAGGCCCTCAACACCGATAGCACTTTTGTGCAGACGGATAACGGCCAAGCGGACGACGCCGCTTCCGCCGATTCGGCTGACGCCCAAACGTCAGACTCTGCTTCCGCCGACCCCGCGCCCGATGCCGGCGCTGCCGACCCCGCAGCGCTCGAGGCCGGTGACACCCCTACGCCCCCGGCCTCCGAGATTGCATCGGCGGCGGGCCTGACGGGCGCCGGACAGACCGAGAGCACACCTGCGGGTACGCTTGCCACCGATCTTGTCGAGGGCAAGGAGCTCGCCGAGCAGCAAAAACAAGAGGAGGCTTCCGGCACCGAGGCGACCTGGAACGAGGAACTTGAACTCTGGGCAACCTCGAAGGGCGCCACGGGCGTAAAGGGCGAATACGATGATGGCTACGTGGCCGGCGAGCAGACTCCCGCGCAGTACTACTTCTCGATTGATAGCCTCACCAACGAAATTTCTATCGAGTATGGCGACGCAGGCATTACCGCGTTGGAGGTGCCCTCGACCATCGACGGCAAAAATGTCGTGAGTCTTAAGGGCATGGGAAACGTTGCGCTCACATCAATTACGTTTGCCCCCGATTCGCATATCCGCTCTGTGGGCGGTTTGGGCGGCAGCAGCATCAAGGAAATCGCACTGCCCGATTCGGTTGAGGAGCTGAGCTGGAATGCGTTTACCGGAAGCAAGACACTTCAGACGGTGACCTGGCCCAACAACGCGGCCTTTACCACGATTCCCGAGCAGGCCTTTGAGGGCTGCGAACAACTTGACGACAATGTGGTGGCAACGCTGCCGCCTTCGGTTAAGACTATCGACTATCGTGCCTTCGCCAATTGCGGCGTGCCGCAGTTCTATGTCTCGGACACAACGGTACTCACCTTTACGCAGATCAACGTGCCGGGCACGGTGGAGCGGATTGAGCGCTATGCCTTTGACGGGTGCTCGCATGTGTCGTCGGTGACGATCGGCGATGGTGTCAAATCTATCGGGGCGCTCGCGTTCGCCTCTCTTGATCCTGCGATTGCCGGCAAAGAGATTGTGCTACCCAAAAGCGTGGAAATGATAGAGTGGGGAGCTTTTGAGAACACGAGATACGGAAACGAGACGAACCATAATGCCGTTGCCCTGCGCGTGATGAACCCCGATCTTCAGTTTGGTGAGGCGGGCTATCCGGGCGACTATAATGAGCGCGTGACAATCGATGGCGTAACGTATGCGATTCCCTTTGGTGAAGGCCAGACCATCTATGCCTATGCGACCGATTCGGCTGGCAACCCCTCGATGGTCAAAAAGCTTGCCGATGCCGTGGCCGATCGCAAGGACTCCGTCGATTCCTCGAAGCCTGCCTACACGTTTGAGTGGATGGGCGAGGCGGCCCAGGTGACGGGCAAACTTCCCCAGAGCGCGACGGCTACACTCGCGCAGGCGGGGCAGTCCACGCCGCTGGCGGTTGGCGATGACGGCAGCTTTGCAGCGGACGCTCTCTCCAAGACAGCAGCCACCCTGCGCATTTCGCTCAGCGGTTACTATGACATGGTGCTGGCGCGCCCGGGTGACCAGATGACGGGCACATGGAATATCGGAGAGATTAAGGCGGAGGACTTTACCAAGATTCCGGCCTCGCGCGCGATTGAGCTCAACGTGGGCTCTCTTGAACCGATTGTGGGCCAGGATAAGACCGAACGCATTGAGCTCGATAGTCTCGATAACATCAATCTGACGGTGAAGAGCGGTGGCAAGATGCTTAAGCCTGCCAAGGGTGACAAAGAAAACGACTTCCGTATCCAGGGCACAGCACTCGTGGTGTCGCAGGCCATTGCCGACGCGGACCAGGATCTGGAGATAACGCTCGAGCCCAAAGACAGCCTCAGGCTGGGTGGGGCGACGGCGACGGTGAAGCCTTCGGCCGGCAAGGTCGATATCGACTTGAAGCCTTGGGGTACGGCGACGGTCACGACCAAGGGCGACTACCAGGGAGCCAACCGCGTGCTGGTGTTCCGTACGTCCGACGGCAAGCTGGTCGCCGACGGTGTCACCTATTTGATGGGTTACGAAGACGATGACACCACGCCTATCATGAAGGCCGAGACGCCGCGCCTTAAGGCCGGTTCGTACACCATCGTCGCCTTTAACAAGACGAGCTGCGACATCCAAGCGACGAGCTATTCCACGTTTAGCCGCCTAGGGCTGACCGTGGGTAAGCATATCGCGCAAAAGCAGGTGAAGATTGAGGACGGCAAACAGCTCGACGTGACGCTCGACGTCCCCACGTTTGACGTGGAGACGTATCGTGCCGAGCGTGGGCTGACGGCGGGCTCGGTTATCGCTGATTCGTCCGCGGTCGTTGGCGCGGAGACCGAGCTGCGCATTCATTACGAGCTCAAGGACAGCCAGGCTGCCAAGATTGAGATTCCTCTGGCCAAGGATGCCGTCGAGGATGTGTCCGCAGGCGCTCGCGAAGCCGGCGCCAGCTCCGATGCCATGTGGGCTGCCACAACTTGGGAGGGCGACAACCTCGTTCTCGATATGAAGAAGAGTGCGGGCGCCGATGTGTTTGTGCGCTTTAAGCCTAAGGCCGCGGGCATCTATGCCGTCTCGCCGCTTATTACGCTGGGCGAGGTGACATTGCCGCTGGGAAGCACCACACTCGAGGTTAGCGGATCGCGCATCGAGGTCGACAACACCGACGTTCACAGCCTGCTGGGCAATGTGGCCTACGTTTATGCAGCGCCGGGCAAGAGCGTGCAGCTCACCGTGGGGACGGGCTCGTCGGCTGCAAAGTACACCGGCAAGACCAATAAACTCGGCCGTGCCAAGATTGAATACGAACTGCCGCAGGATACGCTTGCCGCCGAGCGTGTGACGCTCGAAGCGCGCGTGGGCTCGACCGATGTCGCCGCCGCTGCCGCAGAGGTGACGGCTCGCAATTATGTGCGCTATGTTCCGGGTGCTTCGGTCTGGAACTTTGATGTGACGTATCGTGGCGGTACGCAAAACTTGGTCAAGGACGGCAAGGACACCGGCAAGAGCCTGTGGACCTTCCATCATCTGCCACAAAAGAAGAACGCCTACTGGACCTTTGACATCACGCTCGAGGTGGGAAACGAAGAGGCCGCCGACACGCTCGACCTGTACGTGGACTGCGTGGATGGCAAGACGGTGACGATTCCTCTGACTCAAAAGTCGCGCGAGGGCACCCGTGTGCGCTATGTGGCGGAGTATGTGGACGAGGGATATCTCAAGCTGCTCGACGAGTTTAACAAGGCGAATGACTCGACCTATGTGAACTGCGGCAACTTTGAGCAGATCTTTATGCCGCAGACCTACCGCATCTCCAATGCTCAGCTTATGACCATGCTGAGTTTTGACGCCAACGCTTCGGCCAAAAAGCATTCCGCCGCGGCCGAGGAGCGCCAGCAGGAGTTCTCGAATGCTGTGCAGCAGTGGCACGAGTATATGATGGATAACTCGTTTAATGATGTCGATGAGGCCTTTAACGACGCGATTGACCAGATGGTCGCCGATGCGTTTGCCGAGGAGGACGAGGACGGTAAAGAGGACGAAGCCCAAGGTGGAGCTGCCCGTAAGGCTCGTCGCGCCCCTGCCGCCAGCGACGGCGAGGGTGATGATGCTGGCAACGACGAGGCCGCGCAGTTTGCGGCTGAGCTCAAGGCCGCGGTCGGCGGGTCGGCGGCGCTGCTGACCCAGCAGGGCGACAGCTATGGTGTCAATGTGGACAAGATGATCTTTGAGGATGCTTACGGCACCAGCGAGGATTGGTATCAGGAACTCGCGGCGGCCCAGGGCGCGAACGCTGCGGATGCGGCCGCCATCAAGGAGCTCGTCGACCATGCATCGCGAGCGGAGTTTATTGCCCAGCGGGCCGAGGATCTGGTGGGCCAGTCGATGGGTATCGGCCAGCTCAACCAATACGGAAGCTGGAATGACGCAACCGCTGCGGCACTCAACAAGTGTGCGGGCATTAAGGCCAGCGAGTACAACGGCCAGTCGATGAACGGGTTTAACGATTTGGGCCAGGCGCTCGGCAGCTCGCTGAGCTACAAGGCGGCTGACGACGATACCGTCAAGGGCTTTAAGGTCGCCGCGCCCGATGGCGAGCAGACGGCCTATATAGAGTCGGAGTTTATCGAGAACTCCAATAACAACAAGAACCAGGCGCTTCTGTTTAACTCGATCGCCATGCAGTGCGACATTCTGGACAACCTGTACGACAACTGGAATGTGGTCCATAGCCTCAACAACTCCAAGGTGCGCGGATGGCTCATGGCCTGGAAGCTCAACGGTGACGTGAGCGCCCATATGAAGCTCATCCGCACGATCCGTTCGCTCAAGAGCTATAAGATCGAGTGCGAGATGTTCGGACAGGTCTTTAAGACCGATGCGTGGAAGGCGGCCGGCCAGGCGTTTCCCGCGGCGACCCAGGGCATCGGCATCTTTACCGGCATTTACGGCGTGAACGATGCCAGCAAGAACTGGGAGAACGTGAACGTCCGTATGCAGAAGGTGAAGGGCGAGCGCGAGGGCTATGAGCTTCAGCATACGCGCTTGCTTGCCAAGCCCGAGAAGACCGAGGACGACTGGAAGTGCATTTACGCGCTGCGTGACGCCATGGAGAAGGCGCGTGCGTTTGAGGATCTGCTGTATCGCCAACTCTGCCACGACAGCACCGATGTGGCAGTAGGCTCCATTATGACAATCGCCGGCGTGCTGACGGCCGGTTCGGCGGGTACCGTGGTGGGCGCTGCCTATGACGCGGCTTCGACCAGCGTAGGTTCGGAGCGCGCGATTAAGCTGACCAATGCCGAATGCGCCTACGATGTTGCCTGCGAGCAGGTGGAGCGCGCGTGCCAGAATCGTATTACGGTCAACTGGGGCGAGCTGACCGATGCCGAGGTCTACAAGGCCAACAAGGACGGCTTGATCTCGGACGAGAAGATGCAGTCGATCTTCGAGGCGCGTTATCGCAATGTGGCTGCCAAGGCTGCACCCGACCCTGCGGGCGTGGTGTACGAGGGCCTGCTGTCCAATACGGTTGAAGGCGCGACGGTTGAGCTGTGGAGCGCCGACGATGCGGCCGGTACCAATGCGGTGCGTTGGGATGCCGAGGAGTATGAGCAGGACAATCCGCTTGCGACGGGTGCGGACGGTGCGTACAACTGGAATACGCCGACCGGCTGGTATCAGGTGCGCGTGACCAAGGACGGGTATGAGGAGGCGCGTTCGGCTTGGCTGCGCGTGCCGCCGATTCAGACTGAGGTGAACATTGGCTTGGTGTCGACGACGGCGCCCGAGGTGGCTTCGGCCCATGCCTATACCGATTGCATCGAGGTTGAGTTTGCGCAGTATATGGATGCGAGCGACGATGCCCTGGTCGCATTGTGCGCGCAGGGCTTGGGCGACGTGACGTATACGTGGCTCGACAAGCAGGACGATCCCAATGGCAAGCCGCTGTCGCGCGTGCTGCGTATTCGCTATGCCGGTGCGCGTGAGGCGGGCTCGACGGTGGCGTTTGAGCTCGACGGTGCTCGCAACTACGCCGGCACGGCCATGGCGCGCTGGGCAAGTGGCGAGCTTGTCGTGGGCGTTCGTGCCGACAAACTCAAGCTCAACGTGGAGCAGGCCGTGACCATGCTTGATGGCAGTGACTTTGAGCTGGTGGCGCATGTGACCGATAAGGCGGGCAAGCCGTTTGCGGGCGCCAAGGTTAGTGTTGGGCTGGAGTCCTCGGCTATCTGCTCTGTCGATACCACCCAGGCCGTGACGGGCGAGGACGGTGCGGCGACGTTTGTGCTGCATGGTGCTCTGCCCGGTTTGACGACGTTGACGGCGGCGGTGGGCGGCACGGCGCTGTCCAAGCAGGTCGACGTTCGCGTGTCTGCCGAGGCAGTGCGACCGGCGCGACCGGTGGCGACGATTGGTGCGACGACGTTTGGTGCATGGTCGCCCAAGGAGAACTACATTACGGTGCCCAAGGGCACGAAGCTGGAGCTTTCTGCCGAGGATGGCGCGACGATTTGGTACACCACCAACGACACCTGCCCCTGCCGTGACGAAGGTCGTGTAAAGTACACCGAGCCCATTGCGCTCGATAGCAACATGTATGTGCGCATTGCGGCACAGCGCCCTGGCATGTCGTACAGCGAGTATTCCGAGCGTCTGAACATTACGATTACGGTGACCGATGAGGCGGCGCCTGATCCGACGCCCGATCCGGACCCGACGCCTGGCGACGGCGAGCAGGGCGGCGGTGCGGATGGCTCTGGCGGCACCGGGGTACCTGCGGGCGGTTCGACTTCGACGACGACCACGGTGACGACGAACAAGTCCAAGGGTAAGGGCGAGAACGACAAGAAGTCCGGCGGCACGGAGCTCGCCAGCACGGGTGACTCCACCGCGATGACGGTCGCCGCCTTGGGCATCGCCGGCGCAACCGTTGCCGCGGCCGGCATCGCCGCGACCAAGCGTCGCAAGCGTTAGGTTTTGGTGGCAGCGCCCATCCTCGGCTTTAGCAAAATCTCAATCTGTAACAACTACGATGCTCAACAGGGCCTAACTGTTACAGATTGAGACAAACGTCGGAATTGGTTCGCCGGGCAAGTCCCCAAACCACCACAAAGGTGCCTGTCCCCATTGTGGTGGTTGGGGCGGCCGGTATAGAAAAAGTCCCCGCCGGGCGCGTGCTCGACGGGGACTTTGCCGTTTGGTGGCTAGCGCTGCGGGTGATTACTCGCCCAGCAGGCTCTTGGTGATGGAAGCGGCGGCCTTCTTGCCGGCGCCCATCGCCAGAATGACCGTAGCGGCACCGGTGACGATGTCGCCGCCGGCCCAGATGCGGGGATCGGTGGTCTGGCCGGTCTCCTCGTCGGCAACGATGTAGCCCCACTTGTTGAGCTCCATCTTGCCGCCGATCTTCTTTGCGAAGGGGTTGGCGTTGGTGCCGATAGCCGAGATCGCGACGTCGCAGGGGATCTCCTCGATGGCGCCCTCGATGGGCACCGGACGACGACGGCCGGACTCGTCGGGCTCGCCGAGCTCCATCTTCTGGACCTTGACGGCGCACACGGAGCCGTCCTCGCCAGCGACAAACTCGAGCGGGGAGACGAGCGGCAGGACCTCGACGCCCTCGGCCTTAGCATGGTGCAGCTCGGCGCGACGGCAGGGCATCTCGTCCTCGGTACGACGGTAGGCGATGATGGCGTGCTCGGCGCCCAGGCGCTTGGCGGTACGGACGGCGTCCATAGCCACGTTGCCGCCGCCAAAGACGACGACGTTCTTGCCGTGCTTGGTGGGGGTGTCGTACTCGGGGAACTTGTTGGCCTTCATCAGGTTCACGCGGGTGAGGTACTCGTTAGCGAAGAAGACGTTGGGCAGGTTCTCGCCGGGGACGTTGAGGAACTTGGGCAGGCCAGCGCCGGTCGCCACGTAGATGGCGTCGAAGCCCTGCTCGAACAGCTCCTCGGCCGTGGCCATGTTGCCCACGACGGAGTTGTACTCAAACTTGACGCCCATGTCCTCCAGGCCGTCAATCTCGCGCTTGACGACTGCCTTGGGCAGACGGAACTCGGGGATGCCGTAGACCAGCACGCCGCCGCCGGTGAAGAAGGCCTCGAAGACGGTGACGTCAAAGCCGTTACGGGCGAGCTCGCCAGCGCAGGTGATGCCGGACGGGCCGGAGCCGACGACGGCGACCTTCTTGCCGTTCTTGGGGGCCATCTTGGGCGTGGAGGCGAGCTCGGGGCGGTCACCCAGGAAGCGCTCGAGCTGGCCGATGGCCACGGGCTCGGACTTCTTGCCACGGATGCACTTGCCCTCGCACTGGTTCTCCTGCGGGCAGACGCGGCCGCAGATGGCGGGAAGCATGGAGTCCTCGCGGATGGTATCGAGAGCGCCGCCGAAGTCCTTCGCGCGAATCTGCTCGATAAAGCGGGGGATGTTGATGTTGACGGGGCAGCCCTCAACACAGAACGGCTTCTTGCAGTTGAGGCAGCGCTCGGCCTCGGCCAGCGCCATCTCCTCGGTGAAGCCCTTGTCGACGGGGCGGAAGTCGCAGGCGCGCTCGGCAGCCGGCTCCTCGTTATCGGGGGTGCGGGGCGACTTCATATCGGCAACGAAACGACCGTTAACTAGTGGCATGCGCAGCTCTTTTCCTCATAGGCCTTGAGGGACTCGCCCTCTTCGGAACGGTAAGCGGCCTGGCGGGCACGAAGGTCATCCCAGTCGACCAGGGTGGCATCGAAGTCGGGGCCGTCGACGCAAGCGAACTTGGTCACGCCGCCCACCTCGACGCGGCAGCAGCCGCACATGCCGGTGCCGTCAACCATGATGGGGTTGAGCGACGCGGTGATGGGGGTGTCGTACTTCTGGGCGGTGAGGGTCGAGAACTTCATCATCGGAACGGGGCCGACGCAGAAGACCTGGCTCACGGCCTTGTCCTGCAGCAGGCGCTCCAGCGGAGCGGTGACAACGCCCTGCTCGCCGTAGGAGCCGTCGTCAGTGGTGATGTGGATGTGATCTTCGTCGAGGAGCTCGCGGAACTGGTCCTCCATGAGCAGGAGGTCCTTGGTGCGGGCGCCCATGATGGCGTGCACCTCGTGACCGGTCTCGACCAGGTGCTTGGCGACCGGGAAGGCAATTGCCAGGCCGACGCCGCCGCCAATGACGGCGCAGGGGCCCTCGGCCATCTCGGTGGGAACGCCCAGCGGGCCCACGACGTCGCGCAGCGACTCGCCGGCCTCGTAGGTGGACAGCATCTCGGTGGTCTTGCCGATCACCATGAAGATGAACTCGACCCAGCCCTCGTCACCGTTCCAGCCGGCCAGGGTAAACGGGACACGCTCGCCCGTCTCGTTGGCGCGAACCATGAGGAACTGTCCAGCGTGCGCATGCTTGGCGATTGCAGGCGCCTCGATGCGGAACTTGAACACCTTCTCCGAGAACTGCGTCTTCTCCAGGATCTTATACATAGAACCCCTCTCTTGTTAGGGCCGCCGAACCGTGCCTCCACGGAAATGGACGGTAGCCCGAATAAAACCGTACGCGCACAGGCGTTGTGCAGACATACGGTGCAAATTATACCCTCATGGACATGTCACTTACGTGTGTCTTCGGCGGTTGGGAGCAGGGTTTATCCACTTCGGCCTACCAAACAGGGGCAGGTATATTTTGGTCAGTTTTATCGGGTAAAACGGCAAAGGGGGCCGGCCTCGGGTTGTGATGAGGCCGGCTCCCTTTGGGGTGCTATGTGCGTATGGCGGCGCGCGGTTTATTACGATGCCGCAAATTGAGCGTTTCCGCAGGTAAAATCTGCCAAAATAAACCTGTCCCTAAATGGTAGGTTTTAGTGCTTGCCGTTGGCGGAGGCGGCGCCGTTGACATGGTCGCGAGCGTAGACCACGCCGTGCACGATCGCCAGGCCGGCGGCGTCGGCCGCGCGGGCGCAGGTGTCCTGGAAATCCTCGGCCTCGCGGGCGCGCAGCTGCTTAAGCACGTAGTCAGCGACGGGCATCTTGCCGGGAGGGTTGCCGATGCCGGTGCGGATGCGGCTGAAGTCGCGGCTGCCCATCTTGTCGATGATGGAACGCAGGCCGTTGTGGCCAGCATGGCCGCCGCCCACCTTAACGCGCACGTCGCCGGCGGGAATGTCGAGCTCGTCGTGGATTACGAGCAGCTCCTCGGCCTTGATCTTGTATTCGCGGCAGAGCTTGGAGATGGGGCCGCCCGAGGTATTCATGTACGACTGCGGCTTGACCAGCACAATCTGGCGCTTGCCGTCCTCTTCCTCGGGGTCGTTGATGTTGATGAGCGCGACCTCGGCGACGGCCTGGTTTTTCCAGTACGTGACGCCGGCCTGACGGGCCAACTCGTCGATCGCTTTGAAGCCAGCGTTGTGGCGGGTCTCGGCATACTCATCGCCAGGGTTGCCAAGTCCGGCAACCATGCGAATCTTGAGCGGCTGTGCAGCTGCCATGTTTGTCCTTTCGTTGATTTGTCGCCTGCTATGGTGAGCGACCCTGCTGCCGCTGTCAAATGGAGGGCGATTGAGGTTGTTTGGGGGCGTTTGGACGGCCGTCGAAATCCGAGGTGGACAGCTAGTTCAGATACGTATAAGTTCTGAGGACTCGAATTGCTCAATTCAATGCCGATGCGTTGTTTTGGAGCTTTAGTTAGCCCATATGACGCTGTTTTGAAGTCTACCCTGCCTTCAAATAGGGCGAATGGTATAGGGATAGCTGCAAAACAGCCTAATTCAATATGTCTAGTTATACGTATTTGAACTAACTGTCCAGCCCTGTTTGACGGCGCACGGGTGATTCGCCGTTTAGACCGGTGCAAGGCCGATTCCGGCTCGCAGGGCGTTGAGCCAAGCGGCCTGACGCTTGCGATAGCCCTTGATGCGATATCGGAATCGGACTCCCGCGAGTCGATGCATCGTTTGGGCGAAGGCTTCGAGTGCAACAAGGTCTTTCATTTGGTCGCGATTGATAACCAGGACGTGGATGCCCATTGCCTTGAGGCCATTATTTCGATTGCCATCGTGGATGCGAGCGTTTTGAAGCTCATGCCCAATTCCGTTGTATTCGCTGTCGACTCCGGCTGCGGGGCAATACAGGTCGCAGATGGCGTAAGGGATGCCGGAGGACATGTTGACCGCAAGGGTGTCGAAGTCGATTCGATAGTTGAGTAGCAAGCCTCCCATATGTAGGCTGCAACACCCGAAACCGCCAAAGCGCATGGGTGCTCCGAGAACGGCAAACATTAGGGATTCGGCTGGGGATGCGGATCCGGCCCGGGCGAGTTTAACGGCCGTGCGAAACGAGGCGTACGAGCTACTTTTGGCGAACCGTGAGACCGCCTCGAGCTCTTCGATGGTCGTGGCGGGCTCGCATTTGTAGTGTGCCTGTTCATAGCGGGTTTCGTTCTGTTGCTCGGCCACCGACTGGTTGCCCAGGCAATCAAGATCGCCCGTCGCTGCGCAGCCATCGCCCTTGGGCCAGATGTCGTCATGGGCAATGGGGTATGTTGCCCCGGGAGGAAGGGAGTAGGTTCCGAGCAGTTCCATGAGAAGCATCAAGGTTTTGGCGACTGATTCATTTTTGGAACAAAGCATGGCTGTCACGGCGGGAGACGTTGCGTAGATGTCGGCCTCGACGTGCATAATTGCACCTTCAGGAAGCGGAGCGGAGAGAATATGCTGAAGAAGTCGCTTGTCGGGGCGTCTGTTGTCTTCGTCTGAAACGAGAAGATCGAGCAGTTCGGAATCATCTTCATTCCAGGCATCGAGTATCGAAAGTGCGCCAAAGTCGATTGCGTCATTATTGGGAATGCAGCTAGCCAAGGCCTGTGCTTGCTGTTCACTATCAACGAAGTCCCAGGGTAGGGCAGAGTACGCCCGTCGTGCGCGACGAATTGCGCGGAGGGCGGAGAAATGTGAAATCACGGTCGTCATAGCTATAACGTACTAAGTTGGAGGCAGAATGCGACCGCCATACCGTTCTTTTCGCTCAGCGGGGCGCTGCGCGCCACGAACGGCTGGGCGTTATGAAATCGGTGGAATCGGTCGAGGGGATTACAGGAAATTGAGCTCTGCCGCGAAGGTTGACGATATCTACTGGACAGTTAGTTCAGATACGTATAAGGCGGCGGGCGTTCGAGGCGTTTCTAAGGGCCTTTGAGGGCGATTTGAGGATAAAATGCAGCGGCTGTACTCGAAAACGATGAGCTTTGGACGGTATGGCATCCGCCGGGGAGCTCAGAAGGCTCCGAACGGCCCTTTGGAGCTTTAGAAAAATACGTATCTGAACTAATTGTCCAGGGAAGGTTGGCGAGGGATAGAAAAGGGTCGGAAGCGAGCTTCCGACCCTTTAAAAACACCAAAGATGATGAGATGCACGCTGGATTACAGCGCGAAGTCGCCGCCGACGAGCGTGGAGACGGGCTCCTCGTGGTAAACGGCGGAGATGGCCTGGGCGAACTCCTCGGCGACCGAGATGGTCTTGATCTTGCCGCCCACCTCGACGGGAATGGCGTCGGTGACGACGCACTCGACGATCGGGGCGTCGTTCAGGCGCTCGATGGCCGGACCGGAGAAGATACCGTGGGTGGCGCAGACGTAGATGTCGCCAGCGCCCATAGCCTTGAGCTCCTTGACGTTGGCGCACAGGGTGCCAGCGGTGTCGATCATGTCGTCGTTGATGACGCAGGTCTTGCCCTTGATGTCACCGATGATGCCCATGACCTCGGCGGCGTTGTGGCGCGGACGGCCCTTGTGGGCGATGGCCAGGTCGCAGCCGAGCATGTCGGACAGCTTCTTGGCGGCCTTGGCGCGACCCACGTCGGGGGAGACGACAACCAGGTTGTCGGTGTCGAAGTGCATGTCGTTGTAGTACTGGCCAAACAGCGGCAGTGCGGACAGGTGGTTAACCGGGATATCAAAGAAGCCCTGGATCTGACCCTGGTGCAGGTCGAGGGTGATGATGCGGTCGACACCGGCGCGCTCGAGCAGGTTGGCGACGAGGCGGGCGGTGATGGGCTCGCGCGGGCCGGCCTTGCGGTCCTGGCGGGCATAGCCGTAGTGGGTGATAACGGCGGTGATGGAGCGGGCGGATGCGCGCTTGGCAGCGTCGGTGGCAATGAGCAGCTCCATGAGCATGTCGTTGACGTTGCCGCCAGCCACGGACTGAATCAGGAAGACGTCGGCGCCGCGGACGGTCTCGTCGTAGCGGGCGTAAATCTCACCGTTGGCGAACTGCTTTAGCGTAAGGCCCGAAAGCTCGACCCCAAGGTACTCAGCGATCTTCTGAGCGAGGGGACGGTTGGAGGAACCGGAATACACGCGGATGGACTTGCGCATATTCTCCGACTTCTCGGGATCATTAATCGGCATTACCCTTCTCCTTTATACATCGAATGCCATATAGATGCCTTGTTGCATTGTAACCGCGCGACGGGGTTTATCGAGTCTTGATAACGTCTTTACCGTCAACGGACACGAACCGACCACTCATCCGGTCGCGCAGGTCACGATAGAAAAAAAAGAGCCGTCCTCATGGAACAGCTCCTTTTGTGCTTGGCAAAGCGTTATGCCTCGTCGTCCTCGTGCAGACGGCGGCGATAATCGGCGGCCCAGCCCTCAATATTTACCTGACGGGCGCGGCCCAGACCGAGTGCGTCGGCCGGAACCGGCTCGGTGATGACGGAGCCGGCGGCCACGAGTGCACCGTCGCCGATCTGGGCGGGCGCGACCATCATGGTGTCGGAACCGATGAAGGCATCCTTGCCGATGACGGTCTTGTGCTTGTGGACGCCGTCGTAGTTGCAGGTGATGGAGCCCGCGCCTACGTTGACGCCGGAGCCCATGGTGGTATCGCCGATGTAGGACAGGTGGGGCACCTTGGAGCCCTCGCCGATCGTGGACTTCTTAATCTCCACGTGCGTACCGGCCTTGGATCCGTCGAGCATGTGGGTGCCCGGGCGCAGGTAGGCGCGCGGGCCGCAGTCGACGCCGTTCTCGATGACGGCCTCGATGGCGATGGTCTCATCGATGATGCAGCCGCTGCCGACAGTGGTGTCGGTGAGGCGGCTGTTGGGGCCGAGCTGGCACTCTTCGCCCACGGTGACGTGACCGATCAGATGCGTCTGCGGCCACACGACGGTGTCGCGGCCGATGGTGGCGTCGGGGCCGATCCAGGCCTGCGTGGGGTCGATGAAGGTGACGCCCTCGGCCATCCAGTGCTCGTTGATGCGGTCGCGCGCGATGGCGGTGAGCTGCGCGAGCTGGATGCGGCTGTTGACGCCCAGGCCGTCGCGGTAGTCGTCGCAGTGGAAGATGGAGACCGCCTGGCCGTGACCCTTGAGGATTTCGAGCATGTCGGGCAGATAGTACTCGGACTGCGCGTTGTCGTTGCCGATCTCGTTAATGTGGGCGGCGAGCTGCGCGCCGTCGAAGGCGTAGCAGCCGGCGTTGCACTCCAGCAGCGTGGCGGCCTGCTCGGGCGTGCAGTCCTTCTGCTCGATGATGCGCTCGATCTGGCCGTCGGCGCCCAGCTTGATGCGGCCGTAGCCAAAAGGATCGGGCGGGGTCATGGTCATGACGGTGCAGGCGAGCTCGCCGGTGGCGACGGTCTGCGCGAACTTGGCGACGGTGTCGGCGGTGATGAGCGGCAGGTCGCCGTTGAGCACGACGACGGGGCCTTGCGCGATGCCGCAGGCCTCGAGCGCGACCTTTACGGCGTGGCCGGTGCCCAGGCGCTCGGTCTGCTCGACGCACTCAACCTTGGTGGCGCTGTTGGTATAGGCGCCATCGATGAGGGCGCGCATCTCGTCGGCGTGGCTGCCGATGACGACCACGACGCGGCTGCAGCCGGCCTTGATGGTGGCGTCGACGATCCACTGGACCATGGGCTTGCCCAGGATCTTGTGCGAAACCTTGCAGTGGTTCGACTTCATGCGGGTGCCCTCGCCGGCGGCGAGGATAATTGCGGTTGCGTCCATGTGATCTCCTGTTACGTTATAGAGACGTGTGTTTGGAAACGATACACGGCGCAATATGATACCGCAGGCATATGATGAGCGCGTAGCGATTGGTTTGCGGCGGTTGAGGCTTGCGCCGCCGGCGTGGTGTTTGCGCTGCTTGCGGGCGGTGCCGGCAGTGCTTCGGCGTCGGTGATTTGGCGGGAGGGCGGGGATGCCTATGGACAACATGCGAGAGGGTTCGGGCGCCGAGCCCGTGGGGGCATTTTCAATGTCGCATCCGGCGGTGCCGGCGGTCTACATAGCGTTGACGCTGGGGCTCACCATGTTCTCGATGCAACCGGTGCTGATTGCGCTGTCGCTTGCGGGCGGGCTGGCGTACGGGCTTGCGACGCGCGGTGCTGCGCGCACGTTAGGGGCGCTTCGCTGGCAGCTGCCGGTTATTTTGATTATCGCGCTGGTCAACCCTCTGTTTAGTGCATCGGGCTCGACCGAGCTGTTTCGCATCGGCGTGCGCGCGGTGTATCTGGAAAGCATGGTATATGGCTTGTGCATGGGTGGGCTGTTTGTGGCGAGCGTGCTGTGGTTTGAGGCCGCGGCGTCGATGCTCGAATACGACAAGGTACTCGCACTGTTGGGCAACGCCGCGCCGGTGATCGCGCTCATGATCTCGATGTGCATGCGGCTTATCCCACAGTTTTTGCGCCGCGGCCGCACGGTGCTGGCGGTGCAGGACGCGATCGATGTGCCGGGGCGTGCGCCCACCGATCCCGTGCGATTGCACCTGCGGGCGTCGAGCGTGCTGATGGGCTGGGGCATGGAAGATTCGCTTGAGCGCGCGGATGCCATGCGCTCGCGCGGGTGGGGTGCCGCGACGCGTCGCACGACGTACACGCGGTATCGGCTGGGGCGCAGCGACGCTGCCGCGCTGGTTGGGCTTGCGCTGTTTGGCGTGGCCACGGCGGCAGTGGCGTGGGCCGCGACGACGCAGTATTCGTTTTACCCGCAGCTTTCGGTGCCTGCGCCGTGGCTGGGCTATGCCGTGTATGCTGTTTGGATGGTGCTGCCCTGTGTGTTGCATGCGATCGATGAGAAGAGGTTCGGCTGATGACTCGGTTGGATAGGGGCCCGGCCTCACGCGCGGCGTGCGGCTCGGATATGCCGGCGATTGAGGTGCGGAGCCTGAGCTTTGCCTACCCCGGGGCTGATGCTGCGGTGCTCGAGGGGCTCGACTGGTCTGTTCCCCAAGGTGCATTTGCGCTGCTTGTTGGCGGTACCGGATCGGGTAAGTCGACGCTGCTGTCGCTGCTCAAGCCCGAGATTGCTCCGGCGGGCGAGCGCGCTGGCGAACTGCTCGTGCTGGGCGAGAACGTTGCCGACATGGACGTGCGCGCGTCTGCGGAGCGCGTGGGCTACGTGTTCCAGGATCCCGAGAACCAGATTGTGTGCGAGACCGTGTGGCACGAGATGGCGTTTGGGCTAGAGAATCTGGGTGCGTCGCGCGACGAGATGCGCCGCCGTGTTGCCGAGACCAGCTATTTCTTTGGTCTGGAGGACTGGCTTCATCGCGATACCGATACGCTTTCGGGTGGCCGCAAGCAGCTGCTGTCGCTTGCCGCCGTCCTGGCGCTGCGTCCGCGTGTGCTGTTACTCGACGAGCCCACGTCTCAGCTCGATCCCGTTGCCGAGAAGAATTTTCTGCACGCGCTGTTTCGCGTGAACCGTGAGCTGGGCTGCACGGTTGTTGTGGCTACGCATCAACCGCGGCCGATGCTCGAGTATGCGACGCGTGCGTACCGGATTGAGGGCGGTCGCGTGCGCGAAGTGGCGGATATGGCTTCTTTGGGACGCCGAGAATCGCTGTTTTCCGATGACATGTTGGGGTGGGGTGCCATCCGATGTGCAAAAAACGGAGTATTCAGCAGGCGTGAGGACAATTTGGGCTCTCTGGAGCCGCCCGGGGACGTATCGAGCGCGAAAAAAAATTCGGAATTGGACAAATCGTCCGAATTTGTGGCGCAAACGTCGTACGAGAACGGCTCGGAAGCCTTCCCGCGCACGGATGGAAGCAGAATACTCCAAAAAATGCACGGCGGGTCGGCTACCACCCTGTCGGAAGGCTGGTTTCGCTACGATCGCGTGGGCGGTTGGGTGCTGCGCGGGCTCGATGTGACGTTTTCGGCCGGCGCGGTGCATGCGGTCGTGGGCGGAAACGGCTGCGGCAAGTCGACGATGCTCTCGGTGCTGGCCAAGACGGCTAAGCTGCAGCGTGGCCGCATGGTGCGTGGGACGGCTTCGGCGGCGCTGCTGCCACAGAACCCCAAGGCATTGCTGGTCGCCGAAACGGTGCGCGACGAGCTGATGGAATGGGCTTCGACCTGCGGATACGACGAGGCCGCAGCACAGGAGCAGACAGCGCGCCTGGGTCTGGCGGGCTTGGAGGCGCGTCACCCGTACGATCTTTCGGGCGGTCAGCGCCAGCTGCTTGCGTTGGCAAAGCTGCTATTGATTGGTCCGGAGCTGCTGCTGCTTGATGAGCCCACCAAGGGCCTTGACCTGGCAAGTCGCTGCATTATCGCCCGAGCCCTGCGCGAGCATGCGCAGGCTGGCGGCACCGTTGTCATTGCCACGCACGACCTAGACTTTGCCGAGCAGGTGTCCGACGATGTCGCCATGATGTTCGACGGCGAGATCGCCTGCATGGAGCCTCCGGCAGATTTCTTTGCCGACAACGTGTTCTACAGGGCGTGATGCGATGACGGATCATCGCGCCTCGCGCCTACTCACAAAAATGGAGATCCCGCTGCTCCTGGCGGTGCCGGCAGTGATGACTGCGGCGTTGCTGGCGGGCATTGAGCAGGCGGCGCTTGCCATGCTTGTCGTGGTGGCGCTCGTGCTTGCACTGTTTTTTGCGGGCTACGAGGCGTCGCGCCCGGGCTTGCGCCAGATTGTGCCAACGCTGGTTCTGGCGGCGTTGGCCGCGGCGGGCCGCATCTTGTTCGGCCCCATTCCCGACTTTAAACCCGTGAGCGCCATCGCTATTATCGCGGGGGCGACGTTGGGCCGACGCAACGGCTTCATGGTCGGCGCGTTGGCAGCGCTGACCAGTAATTTCTTTTTTGGACAGGGCATGTGGACGCCGTGGCAGATGTATGCCTGGGGTCTGGTGGGCTATATCGGTGGCGCACTGGCGCATGCGGGCGCGTTTGACCGTGCCGATGGAACCGTGCGAATGCCGGCGCTGTTGGCGTATGGCTTTGCCTCGGGCTTGCTGTATGGCGTCGTGATCAACGCGTATGACATCATCGGTTTTGTGCAGCCGCTCACCTGGGCAGGCGCCGTAGCGCGTCTTGCTACGGCGGTGCCGTTCGATATCACGCACGGCCTCGCGACCTGCGTGTTCTTGGCCGCCTTGTACAAGCCTTGGTGCCGTCGCATTAACCGTGTCGTCGTGAAGTACGGGCTGTAATGGCGGTTGCGCCGGGGCGAGAATCAATATTGCCTTGGTGTCATATCAAAACTATGCCGGTTTACGGGCTGGATTGACGCAGGCCGACCATACCGGCATTTTTCGAAAATAGACGAGCCGTCTACCTGCGGTT
>CAJJVE010000004.1:0-26579 GCA_905196265.1 uncultured Collinsella sp.
TGCGCTCGGACGTTTTGGCGTCCGGGCGCTATACTTGACCGAATGAATAGACGAGTTCCGGCCGAATGGCGCGGTGCGGGCTCGACTCACATCGAGCCTTGGAGGTATGTGTGTTTGGTATTGGAGAGGGTGAGCTCGCGATCATCGTGGTCTTCGGCTTTTTGCTGTTTGGCCCGGATAAGCTCCCGCAGATGGGCCGCACGATCGGCCGTGCCATCCGTCAGTTCCGCGAGACGCAGGAAAAGATGACGGCCGTTGTTCAGTCCGAGATTATCGATCCGGTGAGCGAGGCCGCGTCGGCCCCGGTCAAGCCCAAGAAGGCTGCCGTCGATGACGATTCCGATGCGGACGAGGATGCCGCCGAGACGGCAGCGCCCGCCAAGAAGGAGACCTTTGCCGAGCGCCGTGCCCGCCTTGCCGCCGAGAAGGCCGCGAGCGAGGGTACCACCGAGGACGAAGGCACTGCCGATGAGATCGAGAGCGCCGAGCCCGCCGAGGCCGAGCCTGCCGCTGCCACCGCTGCCACCGTCGAGTCCGAGCCTGCTGCAGAGCCCGAGCCCGAACCGGCAGAGCCCACGACGGCCGACCTCTATGCCCGTCGTCCCCGCAAGCGCAAGGCCGTCGTCGACCAGCTCGCTCGCGAGCTCGAGGCCGAGGACGACGCCGCTGCCGAGGCTGCCACCACCGATGCCCCGAAGGGAGGCGATGAGTAATGCCTATCGGACCTGCGCGCATGCCGCTCTTCGATCACCTGGGCGAGCTCCGTCGCCGCCTGACCATCGTGGTCGTGTCGGTGTTTGCCGCCGCCATCGTGCTGTATTTCGCCACGCCCGTGGTGCTCGACATCCTGGAAGACCCCATCCGCTCCTTTGTGCCGGACGGTAAGTTCTACATCACCACCACGCTCGGCGGCTTTGGCCTGCGCTTCTCGCTGGCCATCAAGATGGCCGTGGTCATGTGCACGCCCATGATCATCTGGCAGATTCTGGCATTTTTCCTGCCGGCACTGCGTCCCAACGAGCGCAAATGGGTCGTGCCCACGGTGCTCGCCTCGACGGTGCTGTTCTTCCTGGGCGCCATCTTCTGCTATTTCATCATCATCCCGGCGGGCTTTGAGTGGCTTATCGGCGAGACCTCGGCCGTCGCCACGGCGCTGCCCGACCTGGAGAACTACGTCAACATGGAGCTGCTCTTTATGATCGGCTTTGGCGTGGCGTTTGAGCTGCCGCTCATCATCTTCTACCTGTCCGTCTTCCACATCGTGTCCTACGCGGCCTTCCGCGGCGCCTGGCGCTACGTGTACGTGGGCCTGCTTGTGGGCTCGGCTGTGATTACGCCCGACGGCTCGCCCGTTACGCTGGGCCTCATGTATGGTGCCCTGCTCTCGCTCTACGAGATTTCGCTCGCCATTGCCCGCGTGGTCATTACCGCGCGCGAGGGCAAGGAGGGCTTGTTTGTGAGCCGTCTGGACCTGTTCTCGGACGATGAGGACGACGAGGAGTAAATCGGTATGCACGAGGTTGGCATTGTCAACGGCATACTCGATACAGTGATTCGCGCGGCGCGTGGGGTGGGGGCCTCGCGCGCCGTTTTGGTAACGCTGCGTATCGGGGATATGACCGAAGTTGTGCGCGAGGCGCTCGACTTTGCGTGGGAGACATTTCGCGATGAGGACCCGCTCACGCGAGGCTGCGAGCTTGCCGTGGAGGAAGTCCATCCACAAAGCGAGTGTCTGGACTGCGGGGAGGTCTTTGAGCACGATCGCTTCCATTGCCGCTGTCCCCAATGTGGCGGCGCCAACGTGCGTCTGCTGCACGGCCGCGAGCTCGACATCGCAAGTATCGAAATTGAAACCCCCGACGATTAGCCCGCTAGCCATCTGGTGATGGGGTATAAAGGGGCCAAAGTAAGGAGTGCCGAGTATGGCCGAGAAAACGATTGATATCGCGTCGCCGATTCTGTCGCGCAACGAGCGCCTGGCAGATCAGTTGCGTCAGCGATTTAAAGAGACAAACACCTATGTGATCAACGTCTTGTCGAGCCCCGGTTCGGGCAAGACCACCACGATCCTGGGCACCAACGAGCGCCTGCGCGACAAGGCCGGCCTGCGCTGTGCCGTCATCGAGGGCGATATCGCCTCGGATGTCGACGCCATCACCATGAAGGAAGCCGGCATGCCCGCCATCCAGATCAACACGGGCGGCCTGTGCCACCTCGAGGGTAACATGATCATGGAGGCCGTTGACGCGTTCGACCAGGCGGTGGGCCTTCAAGACATCGACGTCATCTTTATCGAAAACGTGGGCAACCTGGTCTGCCCGGTCGACTTTGACCTGGGCGAGAACCTGTCCATCATGATTCTCTCGGTGCCCGAGGGCGACGACAAGCCCATCAAGTACCCGGGCATCTTCCAGCACGCCGGCGCGCAGCTGCTCAATAAGGTCGACGTGGCCCCGGCTTTCGATTTTGATATGGATAGGTATACTAAGACACTCGATGACCTCAATCCGCAGGCGCCGCGGTTTGCCGTGAGCGCGCGCAAGGGCGAGGGCATGGATGCCTGGTGCGATTGGCTCATCGGGCAGATCGAGCAAGCAAGGGCGTAAATCGGCCGCCATACGGGCGGGCGTAGCCGCAGAGACACGAGATAGGAGCCTCTTTTGAAGCTCATCATCGCCGAGAAAAACGACGCCGCGCGTCAGATCGCCGAGCGTCTGTCCACGGGCAAACCCAAAAAGGACAAGGTGTACAACACCGCCATCTACCGTTTTGAGTGGAAGGGCGAGGAGTGCGTGACCATCGGCCTTGCCGGTCACATCCTTGCGCCCGATTTTTGCGACAGCGTGCTGTTCGATAAAAAGCTGGGCTGGTATTCGGTTACCGAGGACGGCGAGATGCTGCCGGCCGACATGCCCGATGGTCTGGCACGCCCGCCCTACGACACCAAGCGCAAGCCGTTTCTTGCCGACGGCATCTCCATCAAGGGCTGGAAGCTCGAGAGTCTGCCGTATCTCACCTGGGCACCCGTCATTAAGCTGCCGGCCGAGAAGGAACTCATCCGCTCGCTTAAGAACCTCGCCAAAAAGTCCGACAGCGTCATCATCGCCACGGACTTTGATCGCGAGGGCGAGCTGATCGGTTCGGACGCCCTCAACAAGGTGCGCGAGGTCGCGCCCGACCTGCCGGTCGCCCGCGCCCAGTATTCTTCGTTTACCAAGGCCGAGATCACGCAGGCCTTCGATAACCTTGTCTCGCTCGACCAGAACCTGGCCGACGCCGGCGAGAGCCGTCAGCACATCGACCTCATTTGGGGTGCGGTGCTCACGCGCTACCTGACGCTCGCCAAGTTTGGCGGCTTTGGCAACGTGCGTTCCGCCGGCCGCGTGCAGACGCCGACGCTTGCCCTGGTGGTCGAGCGCGAACGCGAGCGCATGGCGTTTGTGCCCGAGGACTATTGGCAGATTCGCGGCATGGGCGCCGCGCAAGGCGCTGCCGAGGACGATCGCTTTAAGATCGCGCACAAGACGGCGCGCTTTACCGACAAGGACGCTGCTGAGACGGCGTACGGTCACGTTGACGGTGCCAAGACGGCAACCGTCGCCGCGGTGACCAAGCGCTCGCGCAAGCAGCAGCCGCCCACGCCGTTTGCGACCACCTCGCTGCAGGCTGCCGCCGCAGCCGAGGGTATCTCGCCTGCGCGTACCATGCGCATCGCCGAGTCCCTCTACATGGCGGGCCTCATCAGCTACCCGCGTGTCGACAATACCGTATACCCCGCGACGCTTGATCTGGGCGCTGTGGTGAGTGACCTTGCAAAGATCAACCCGGCGCTGGCGCCCGTATGCAAAAAGGTCCTCGCCGGCCCCATGAAGCCCACGCGCGGCAAGGTCGAGACCACCGACCACCCGCCTATCTATCCCACGGGCGAGGGCGATCCGTCCACGCTCGACGGCGGCCAGCGCAAGCTCTACGACCTCATCGCCCGTCGCTTCCTGGCGACGCTTATGGGTCCTGCGACCATCGAGAACACCAAGCTCGAGCTCGACGTCAACGGCGAGCCGTTCGTGGCTTCGGGCGATGTGCTCGTGACTCCGGGCTTCCGCGAGGCGTATCCGTATGGACTTAAGCGCGATGAGCAGATGCCGCCGCTGGAGCAGGGCGACACGGTCGACGTATTCGACATTAAGCTCGAGGCAAAGCAGACCGAGCCGCCCGCGCGCTACAGCCAGGGCAAGCTCGTGCAGGAGATGGAAAAGCGCGGCCTGGGCACCAAGTCCACGCGCGCGAGCATCATCGAGCGCCTGTATGCCGTGCGCTATCTCAAAAACGATCCCGTTGAGCCGAGCCAGCTGGGCATCGCCATTATCGATGCACTGTCGCAGTTTGCCCCGCGCATCACGAGCCCCGATATGACCAGTGAGCTCGACGGCGACATGACCCGCGTCGAGCGCGGCGAGGACACCGAAGAGCATGTCGTGACGCACTCGCGCGCACTGCTGGCCGGCGTGCTCGACGAGCTGCTCAAGCATACGCAGGAGCTGGGCGACGCTATCAGCGACGCCGTCACGGCCGATGCACGCGTGGGCGCCTGTCCCAAGTGCGGCAAGGACCTGGTTATGAAGACGAGCGCCAAGACCCGCGGCAGCTTTATCGGCTGCATGGGATGGCCCGACTGCGACGTGACCTATCCGGTGCCGAGTGGCGTCAAGGTGAGCCCGCTCGAGGGCGAGGCCGCCGTGTGTCCCGAGTGCGGTGCGCCGCGCATTAAGTGTCAGCCGTTCCGCCAGAAGGCCTTCGAGATTTGCGTGAACCCCACATGCCCCACCAACTACGAGCCCGACCTTAAGGTGGGCGAGTGCAAGGTGTGTGCCGAGGCCGGACGCCATGGCGACCTGATCGCGCACAAGAGCGAGAAGAGCGGCAAGCGTTTTATCCGCTGCACCAACTATGACGATTGCGGCGTGAGCTATCCTCTACCGGCGCGCGGTAAGCTCGAGGCGACGGGTGAGACCTGCCCCGAGTGCGGCGCCCCCATCGTGGTGGTCAACACGGCGCGCGGCCCGTGGCGTATCTGCGTCAACATGGACTGTCCGACCAAGGAGAAAAAGCCCGCCCGCGGCCGCAAGACCACGACTAAGGAGAGCGCGGCAAAGAAGACCACCGCGGCAAAGAAGACTGCTGCCAAGAAGACGACCGCCAAAAAGACGACGGCCAAGAAGTCGACTACCAAAAAGACCGCTGCCGACAAGTAGCCGCACGGTCGAAACATCACTAAAAAACGAGCGAGGACCCCGCGATCCTCGCTCGTTTTTTTGACCGGCAGTTAGGGACGTTCCTTTTCTGCCGGCAGTTTGGGACAGTCCCTAACTGCCGGCTCGGGAACGACAAAGCGCTAGTTCACCTCGACAGGTTTGGCGCCGGGATAGCGCTCCTCAAAGTCTAAGCGGTACTTATTGTCATTGGTGCCCGCCACGTTGTCGCGTGACAGCGGCGCCACGATCTCATTCTTGTGATCCGCAGGCTTGGTGTATTTCAGGCTGATCTCCCAGGCATCACAGATTGCGTCAATGCGGTGATCCAGGTCGTCGTACAGGGCGATGATGTCCTTCCAGGAGCTGTAGTTCTTGGAGCTCGTCGGGACGTCTAGGTCCTCGACGATGTCGTAATACTGCTCGATGGTGTCCTCTGTGCGCTCGGCGACGTCGGCGAGATTTTGACGGGTGGTGCGATCTTCTTCCAGATAGCTGCCGTTGAAGTTCTGCGCGCAGCCACGGACGTAGTTGTCGAGGTCTTCGAGCAAGTCGTAGTATTCGCTCAGTCGGCGGTAGAGGTTCTGCTCGGAGAGCGTTGCTTCGCCGCCATCCTCGTCGTCATCGTCATCATCGTCGTACAGGCTGTTGGGATCGCCGAGAGGCTTTAGGTCATCGTCGTCGACGTCATGGTGCAGCTTAGCTACCTCGGCAGTCGTCTGCGTGGCGGCGTTGTCGAAAGGCTTGATCACAAAGAAAACGACCAGGGCGATGATGATTGCCACCAGCACAACGATAACGGCGATAAGCGGCCCGGTGCCGCTCTTTTTGGGGGCGGGGGTCTGTGGCGAAGCGGGCGCGTATGCGGAAGCCGGCTCCTGTTGGGACGAGCCGCTCGCGACGGGTATGCGCTGCGTGGTCTCGACGGCCGCGGGGCCTGCGACGGGGTCGGGGCGATAGGCGAGGGGGTCGTCCGCCTTGGCTTGCGGCGTATCGAGGGAACCGGTCTGCTCGAAAGCGGGCTGGCTATCGCTCGCGGCTGTTTGCTCAACGGGTGCACCGCACGAGGTGCAGAACTTGGCATTATCTGCAAGAAGCTTGCCGCACGAGGCGCAATACCGAGACATTGCCACTCCTTTCGCCACATTTCAATGCAATACGACGATTATACCCAGCGTCCAAAATTCCCCTTCATAAGTTGCGGTGAAATAGGGACTGTTTGGCGGTCTCAGAGCTTCAATCAGTCCCTATTTCACCGCAACTTTGGAAAGGCGCCTTTGGTCATTGGGGACGTTCTTAAACGACTAGTCATTCAAGAACGTCCCCAATGACTAGGTGGGATTTGGGACGCGCCGAGCACTGGGGTATCATGGCTTGGTTGATATATCTGCATTTACGCGCCTTGTAGGAAGGGGCTGCGCCCATGGCTTTTGAGCCCGCTCAACATAGCTTTATCACGCTCGAGGGCGTCGATGGCGCCGGCAAGTCCACGCAGGCGCGCCTGCTTGCCCGCGCGCTCGAACTCGCTGGCTACCAGGTTGTGAGCCTGCGCGAGCCGGGCGGTACCGCCATCAGCGAAAAGATCCGTGCTCTGCTGCTCGACCCCGCCAATACGGCGATGGGCGACACTTGCGAGCTGCTGCTGTATGAGGCCGCCCGTGCCCAGCTGGTGCACGAGGTCATCGCGCCCGCCCTTGCTGCCGGCAAGGTTGTCCTGTGCGACCGCTTCTACGATTCCACGACCTGCTACCAGGCGTTTGCCGATGGCCTCGATCGCCAGATAGTGCGCGACGCCAACAACCTGGCCGTCGCGGGTACGCACCCGGCGCTCACACTCGTCTATCACATCACGCCCGAGCAGGCGGCGCTGCGCATGGCCGACCGCGGTGCGGCAGATCGCATGGAGGCTAAGGGCATGGCCTTCCAAGAGCGTGTCTACCAGGGATTTTGCGCCATCGCCGCCGAGGAACCAAACCGCGTAAAGCTCATCGACGCGACCGCGTCCATCGAGGACGTCTTCGCGCGGACGGTCGAGCAGGTTCGCGTCTACGGCCTCGACATTTCCCAGGACGCCGTCACCGCCGCGCTTGCCCAGGAGGCCGAGTAACATGGCCCCCGCTCAGGCAAGCCTGCTGGCCAAGCTCGACACCCAAGAGCGCGTGCGCGACTTTTTGACCAACGCCGTCGCCAGCGGCCGCGCATCGCACGCCTACCTGTTTTTGGGCGCTCCCGGCGCCGGCAAGCTCGATGCCGCATGGGCGCTCGCCCAGGCCTTCCTGTGCGAGCAGGACGGCTGCGGCGCATGCGACAGCTGCGTGCGCGTTGCGCGGCACACGCATCCCGACGTGCACTATTACACGCCCGAGA
This sequence comes from uncultured Collinsella sp., assembly GCA_905196265.1. Taxonomy (GTDB): domain Bacteria; phylum Actinomycetota; class Coriobacteriia; order Coriobacteriales; family Coriobacteriaceae; genus Collinsella. Next base: position 7,617 of record CAJJVE010000004.1, read on the forward strand.
GCGCCACGGGCTACCTCATTGCCCAGACCCGCGAGCTGCTCGACGATGTGCTTCTGGCGCCCATCCGTGCCAAGGCCAAGGTCTACATCATCGACCGTGCCGAGCAGCTGCGCGCCAACACCGCCAACGCACTGCTCAAAACACTCGAGGAGCCGCCCGAGGGCGTTATGTTCATCTTGTTGGGCACCTCGGCAGACGTGATGCTGCCCACCATCGTGAGCCGCTGCCAGTGCGTGCCGTTTCGGCTGGTGTCGCCCGCCGTCGCCGCGCAGGCCGTGAGCCGCGCCACCGGTCAGGACCCTGCGCGTTGCCGCATGGCCGTCGCAGTAGCGGGAAGCCCCGCGCGTGGCATCGAGTTCCTCAAGAGCGCCGAGCGCCAGGACGCCCGCCGTCAGATGGTTCGCGCCATCGATTCGCTCATCGCCGCCGACGAGGCCGACGTGCTCAGCCGCGCCAAGTCGCTCATCGTCGCCGTTAAGGCGCCGCTCGCCGAGGTCAAGTCCACACAGGAAAAGGTGCTCGAGCAAAACGCCGACTACCTGTCGCGTGGAGCATTGAAGCAGCTTGAGGACCGCAACAAGCGCGAACTCAACGCGCGCGAGCGTTCGGGTATCATGGAAGCGCTGGCGAGCGCGCGGACGCTCATGCGCGACGTGCTGCTGACGCTTCAGGACGAGGCAGCCGACGTGGTGAACGAAGACGTGCGCGACACGATCGGTCGGCTTGCCGCCGCGACCAATGTTGCGGGTGCCACCCAGGCGCTCGAGGCAGTCGCGACCGCCGAGCGCAACATCGCCAGAAACGTTACTCCCCAGCTGGCCATCGAGGTCATGCTGTTCGATATCAGGAAGGCACTGAAATGCCGTTAGTCGTACCCGTTAAGTTTACCTACGCCTCGCGCGACCTGTGGTTCGATCCGCAGGATCTGGATATCCTCGAGGCCGATTATGCCATTTGCTCCACTGAGCGCGGAACCGAGATCGGCCTGGTCACGGCCGATCCCTTCGAGGTGCCGCAAGACGAGATCGGTCAGCCGCTCAAGCCCGTGCTGCGCGTGGCGAGCGACATCGACCTGCAGCTTGCCGATGATCTGGCCATTCAGGGTGACGAGGCCATGGTCGATTTCCGTCGCCTGGTCAAGGAGCTCGACCTCGAGATGAAGCCGGTCGGCGTCGAGTACCTGTTCGGCGGCGAGAAGGCCGTGTTCTATTTTGCGGCCGAGGAACGCGTCGATTTTCGTCAGCTCGTCAAGGACCTTTCCTCGACGCTGCACATTCGCGTCGACATGCGCCAGATCGGCGTGCGCGACGAGACCCGCTTGGTGGGCGGCTATGCCCAGTGCGGCCAGGAGCTCTGCTGCACGCGCTTTGGCGGACAGTTTGAGCCCGTCTCGATTCGCATGGCAAAAGAGCAGGATCTACCGCTTAACTCGTCCAAGATTAGCGGTGTATGCGGCCGCCTGATGTGCTGCCTGCGCTATGAGTTCGAGGCGTATAAGGACTTTAAGAGCCGCGCACCCAAAAAGAAGACGCTTATCGATACGCCGCTTGGCAAGGCACGTATTCAAGAATATGACACGCCGCGCGAGCAGCTGGTGCTGCGCCTGGAGAACGGCAAGGTCTTTAAGGTCAACCTGGCCGATATGACCTGCTCGGAGGGCTGCAAAAAGAAGGCAGCCGAGCAGGGCTGTAACTGCCGTCCCGACTGCGTGACGCGCGACGTGCTCGAGCGCATCGAGTCGCCCGAGATGCGCCTGGCGCTCATGGAGCTCGATCGCGAGAACGGCGTCGACGTGGGCGATGGCCTGTCGAACGCTGATCGCCTGGCGGGCATATCGATGCCCAAGCGCCGTCGTCGCGATGCCGAATCCGATGCTCGCGCCGGTCAGGGCGAGGGTCGTGGCCGTGGAAAGGGCCGTGGCAAGTCCGAGACGCCCGAGGTCGAGGAGGCAGGCGGCCGTCGCCGCCGCAAGCGTGCGGGCTCTGCCGATACCAGCGAGGCCGCAGTTGCCGGCAAGAACGGCACACGCGAGCGCGAGGCTCAGCAGCCTCAACAGCAGAATCGCGGCGGTGGCATGAATCCCACGCGCCGTCGTCGCCGTCATCTGTCGAGCGAGGAGCGCGAGGATGCCTTCCGTGCCGCAGCCGCTCGCGAGGCCGGCGCTGCCCCCAAGGGCGGCTCGGGCGCCGATGCGCCTGCCGATAAGGGCGGCAAGTCGCATGGCGAGGATGAGCGCGCGCCGCGTCCGCGCCGTCGCCACTCGTCGGGCGCGCAGCAGAAGCCCTCGGTGCCCTCCGTGGCCGATCAGGTCTCGGATGGTGAGGTCAAGGTCACGCGCCGTCGTCCTGGAGACGGCGGGGGGGCTGCTGCCAAGGCTTCGCGCGGCGCCGCTCGCGACGAGCACGATTCGCGTGAGGACCGTGGTGGCGAGGGCTCGGCCGGCCAGGGCCAAAAGCGCCGTCGCCGCCGCCGTTCCCGTAAGCCGCGCCAGGATGGTGGCGAAGGCTCGGCCCCGTCTTCGTCGGCGCCGCAGCCGCCTGCCGGCGAGTAGCGCCCGCACGCGGTTTTGTTTGCCTTGCTCCGGAGTACTCCGGGGTAGCATATGTATGAATCGGCAGCCCTCCCCGCGCCCAGTGCGTAGGGAGGGCTGTGTCATGAAGAACCATTTGGATGTTTTGAACCGCTTGCAAGACGGTGCCGACCTGCCGTTTGCGGACAAATTGCGACCGTTTGCCGAGTGGGCGGCACACGAAGCGCTTGAGGCGTTGTCGCCCACGCGCTGTGCCGGCTGCGAACGCGCCGGTGCACTGATTTGCCAGGATTGTCTGGCCTCGCTTGTGCTCATCGACCCGTGCCATAGCTGTATCCGGTGTGGTGCTCCGTATGGGGACCTGCTGTGCACCGAGTGCTCGGTCGAGGGGGAGTCCTCGGCGATGGCCGAGGCGCTCGATCGCTGCTTGGCGTGCGCCGTCTACGCGCATCCGCTGCCGCGCATCATTAAGGCGTACAAGGACGCGGGCGAGCGACGCCTAGCTTCGTATCTGGCGGAGCTGCTCTATGACGCTGCCTTAAACGCTCAAGTCGCAGCTCCCAATCGCTATGGTGGCGTGTTGTCCGGTGCCGACGCGGTGGTGTTTGTGCCGGCGACGGCAGCTGCGTTTCGGCGTCGCGGTTTTGATCACATGGAGGCCATCGCCCGTCCGTTTTGCGAGCTGTCGGGGCTGCCGCTGCTCGATGCCCTCGTTAAATACGGTCATGGTGATCAGCGCCAGTTCGGTCGCGACGAGCGCCGCGAGCGTGCGCGGGGCATGTACGAAGCGGTCGAGAACGTGCGGGGCAAGCGTCTGCTGCTTATCGACGACGTTATAACCACGGGCGCAACCATGGCGGCCGCCTCTGCCGAGCTCAAGCGCGCCGGCGCTGCAGCCGTCGACGGCCTTGCGATTGCGCGTGTCTGGTAGGGGTGACTCATGTGGCGGTAACAATCAGGCAGTGCAATAAACCGACAAAAGAGCAGCTAGCGGCTTCCGTGATCCTGGCGGGCGCCTCGGCGTTGCGTATGATTCGAGCCGAGCGCCGGCAGATGGGTTATATCGGCTGGAAGGACCTTGAGCCCGAGGAGGAGCGCCGCGTGCTGTGTACGTCATCGCCTTCGACCGAGGATATCTATCTTTCCGACCTGGTGCGAATTGGAGCCAAAAGCGGCGAGGTGCAAGAAGATCTGTGCTTGCTGGTGGGATCTGCGGCGCAGCGCCGCCGCATGCCTGGCGTGGGCTGGTCCGTGTGCTCCGGGTTGCCCGCCGGCTCGATTCTAGAGGTGGAACCGGGGGTGTACAGCCTGTCTCCCGAGGCCCTTTGTGTTGCTGTCGCCCGCGAGGTCGGCTGTATCCAGGCGTTTGCCCTGGCCCAGGAACTGTGTTCCAAGATTTCACTGAGCGATCGCGGGAAGTATCTGCCTCCCTACACCTCGCCTGTTGCGAATAGACTTGCAAAGGACAAGGACAAACCGGCAGACGTGGGCTACTTTGAAGTCGAGCCGGTGCTGACGCCCGATCGCCTGACAGATTACCTCTCGGCATGCAAGGGGAGTGCGGCCAAACAGCTGCTGCGTCTGTGTCCCTACCTGTCAGAAAACCTGCGCTCGCCCATGGAGTGCATCATGCTCGCTCTGTTTTCGCTTCCGTTTTCCTATGGCGGATTTGCCTGCGGTCCCTTTAAGACCGACTGCAAGATTGAGTTCGACGATCGAGCGCAGGCAATCTCGGGGATGCCCCATGCAGTTTGCGATGCGTATCAGGAAGCAGCCCGGTTTGACCTGGAATACAACGGTGAACTGGGGCATTCCTCCCGGGGCGGGCGTATCCACGACGAAAAACGCAACACGGGCTTTATTGCCATGGGAATCGAGGTCGCGACAGTCAACAACGAGATGCTCTGCGACATGGAAGCGATGGAAGCCCTCGCATGGCGCATCCACCAGCGCATGCGAAAGCGGTATCGGAATCGTGTCGATGCCCGCAGGAAGAAGCAAGAGGCGTTGCTTAACACGCTGCGGGCGTGTTTTGGGCTTAAGCCGGTCTAATTCACGTCGAAATTAGGGGGTTAATCATATGCCCTGGCCAAAATATGGCAAATATGAGTACTGTCACTAAATTAGTAACAGCAAAATCAAGGAATTTAGGACTCGGAGGCGGCATAAAGTAAGAGGATAATAAACAAATGTAGAATAAATAAGCATCAGGTTGGCGACACTGAGCGCAAAATCTGTCCGAGAGGCCAAAATTGCCTGTTACTAAATTGGTGACAGTACTCATATTTGCCATATTTTGGCCACGGCACCCCAAGAAGGGCACCCGGAGCTCCCCGTAGGGGAGCTCCGGGCTTCATAGGGGCACGAATAGCCCCACTCCGACCTGCGAAATCTGTACTCGCGATGCGAATAACGTCCCTAACCTTAAACTATAGCTTGAACTTAGCTATAATGCGCTACGTTCCTGCCAGGCTGTGGTTGCGGACGGACGAAATGCCCATCCTAGTCCAAGACAGACGCGGTCAAAGGGATCCACGTAAGCGACCGCGTGCGCGCGGCGCGATCATGGCGCGTCCTAGATGTAAGCCGCACCGTCCGTTCTACTTTCTTTGGGGCAATACCGCCTCGCGGGCGAGCGGGCCAGTCGTGAAGGTGGCTGCGGCCTCCCGAGCAAACGCCCCGGTGCGCAAGTGTGGGGTCAAATACCAGGTCAGCTGGTGGGAACAACCCGATATTCCGTGCAGGGCACGGATTGTATACGACACAGAAGGCAGGGTAGTGGACATGGTGAGGGGCAGCTTGATGCATGCGGCTCGGTTAGGTGCTGGGACCGCGGTGGTCATTGCCGTTTTGGGCCTGAGTGGATGTGCGTTCAATCCACTGTCCACGTTCACGACGCCCACGATCGACCAGATCGAGCGCGAGACCGTTACCCCCACGGTATCGGACGATGCCCTGGTCACGCCGGGAACTCTGACGGTCGCCCTCGATACGTCCGACGCCCCACAGGCCATGCAGGATGCCGACGGAAACCTCACGGGCTATGCGGTCGATGCCGCTCGTGCCCTCGCATGCCGCATGGGTCTCAAGGTCGCCTTTGTCGATGCGTCCTCGGCCGATTCCGCGCTCAGCGATAAAAAGGCCGACATCTTTATTGGCGACATCAAGTCTGCGGGCGGCGACATCAGCTCGCTTGGCACCTGTCTGTACGATGCTGCCGCCGTGTTCGGCAAGACCAGCGACGGAGAGTCCCCGAGTGTCTCAACCGACACACTCAACACTGCTACCTTGGGCGTTCAGACTTCCTCGGCCTCACAGGAAGCGCTTGCCAAGCAGAGCATCACGGCCAACCAAAAGACCTTCTCCAACATCAACGAGTGCTTCGAGGCACTCGAGTCGGGCGAGGTCGATTACGTGATCTGTGATTCCACGGCCGGTGGTTACCTCGCGCGCCTGATGAGCCAGATCTCCTATGTCGGCACGCTCGAGGCGCCCTCCACGCTTAGCGTCGCAGGCCTTAGCTCTAACGATGAGCTGTGCCGTGCCGTGAGTGATGCCCTCGACGGCATCACGGTCGACGGCACGCTCGAGGCGGTCCACTGCGTCTGGTATGGCCAAATGCCCTATGACCTTACCGCCAAGACTGTTTCGGGGGCCAATGTGCAGGCATCCGACTCCACGTCCAACGAGACTGAGTCCTCCGATGGCGACACCTCCGATAACAACGGCGACAGTCCGTCGTCTAGCCAGGAGGGCGCCATCACCGACGATGACATCAACAAGCTCAATAGCTAGTTATTGGTAGGGGTGGCGTCTACCACACATCGAACGAGGTGCTTCTTCACGGTTTCAACACGCATGGCCGGGTCTCCCAAATAGGGGAGCCCGGCTTTTCTATTTTGGTAAAACTAGCAGGTCAAAGCTAATTTCCAGGAGAAAAATTAACTCCGTCGACGTCCTCCTATAGCGCACTTTGCCACAGAAAAGTGCGAGACTTCGGTATGCGGTATCAAGCAATCGTTATTCGGGTCTTTGGGAATCCGCGTGATTAAATGCACGGCAATGGGTACATAGCCAGTACAGTAAGTCCCCGAGGCAGATTGGAGCCACGTATGGATATCAAGGTTTCTGGACGCAAGACGACGGTAACCGATGCTCTGCGTGCGCATGTGGATGAGAAGATCGGCGAGGCGCTCAAGGTTTTCGATATCGAGCCCATGACGGTCGACGTTGTACTTCGCTATGAGAAGAACCCCTCGAACCCCAACCCGGCAATCGTCGAGGTTACGGTTCGTGTCCGCGGTTCGGTGATTCGCGTTGCCGAGCACGGTGCAGATATGTACGCCGCCATCGACCTCTCCGCCGATAAGGTCACCCGCCAGCTGCGCAAGTTCAAGACCAAGGTCGTGGACAACCGCCAGGGCGGTGCCAGCGCAGCGGATGTCGCGCCGGTCGAGCGTGTCGAGGATCTGGCCGACTTGCTGCTGCCCGAGGAGGACGACGACCTGCTCGTCCGCGAGAAGGTCATCGATGTCACCCCGATGACTGAGGAGCAGGCGCTGGTGCAGACCGATCTGCTCGGTCACGACTTCTACGTGTTCGAGAACGCGACGACTGGCCTCATCAATGTGGTGTATCACCGTAAGAATGGTGGATATGGCATCATCAAGCCCCGCATCGAAACACTTGACGAGTAAAATACGTTAACTTGCATGAGTTAACGGCTGGCGGCCATCCCATGCGGGTGGCCGCCTTTTTACGTAAGGAGTCGCTTTGATGGACAAGGCTGCATCTACCGGCCATTCTGACCGCTGCCGCATCGTCGTCGATACCTGCTGCGACTTTAGCCCCGAGGTCGCCGCGAACCTCGATGTCGATATCTTGGGCTTCCCCTTCATTATCGATGGCGAGGAGCGCACGGACGATATCTGGTCGAGCATGAGCCCTAAGGAGTTCTACGACCGCATGCGCGCCGGTGCCCGCGTGTCCACCTCGGCTGTGTCGCTCGGTCGCTATATCGAGTTCTTTACCGAGTGCGCCAAAGAGGGCACACCCACGGTCTACCTGTGCTTTACCTCGGCGCTGTCGTCGAGCTACAACTCCGCGTGCCAGGCGGCAGATGCCGTGCGCGCCGAGTATCCCAACTTCGAGCTCTACGTGGTCGACAACGCTCTGCCCTGCGCGACCGGCGCGCTCTTGGCGCTCGAGGCCGTGCGCCAGCGTTCGGCGGGACTGACCGCCAAGCAGCTGGTCGATTGGGCAAACGAGGCAAAGACCTACGTCCACGGCTACTTTACGCTCGAGAGCTTCGACGCGCTGGCTGCCGGCGGCCGCATTCCGCCCGCGGCGGCGCAGCTCACGGCAAAGCTCGATGTCAAGCCCGAGCTCTCCTACGACCTGGCCGGCTCGCTGTCGCTGATCGGCGTCAACCGCGGCCGCAAGAAGGCGCTCAAGTCCATCCTCAAGTCGTTCCGCGAGAACTACGTGCCCGATCGCACCATGCCCATCGCCATCATGACGGCCGATGCCGAGAAGGACGGCGACTGGCTCGAGGCCGCCATCCGCAAGGAGGAGGGCTGCGCCGACGTCACGATCATTCGCGGCTCCGTGGGCCCCACCATCGGTTCGCACGTGGGCCCCGGCATGGTGGCCTGCGCGTTTTGGGGTAAGAACCGCGCCGAGAAAGCCTCGCTTTCCGACCGCATCGCGCGCCGTGTGCGCGGCCAGTAGGCAAGTGCTGCGGCCGTAATCGATCTCAACTCACTGCCCAAACGCTGGCACCGAGTATTCAACCTGGTAACAACACCCAACCCAAAAGGAAAGGTTTCATGGCAAACAAGCTCTCTGTCGCATTTATCGGCACCGGAATCATGGGTGCCCCCATCGCCGGTCACATTCTGGACGCCGGCTACCCCGTCACGGTTAACAACCGCACCAAGTCCAAGGCCGCGGCGCTCATCGAGCGCGGTGCTGCCTGGGCTGATGCGCCGGCCGATGCCGTGGCTAACGCCGATGTCGTCTTTACCATGGTGGGCTATCCCTCCGAGGTCGAGGAACTCTACCTGGCGGGCGACGGCCTACTCGCGTGCACCAAGCCGGGCGCGGTCTTGATCGACCTCACCACGAGCTCGCCCGAGCTCGCCCGTGACATTGCCGAGGCCGCCCAGGTTTCTGGTCGCATGGCGTTTGACTGCCCCGTCACCGGCGGCGAGTCGGGCGCTATCGCCGGTACGCTCACGGCTATCGTGGGCGCTACCGAGAACGACATCGCGCCGGTCCGCGACATCCTTGCCACCTTTGCGGCCAACATCTGCTGCTTCGACGGCGCCGGCAAGGGCCAGGCTGCCAAGCTCGCCAACCAGGTGTCGCTGGGCGCCTGCATGGTCGGCATGGCAGACGCCATGGCATTTGCCGAGCTGAGCGGCCTTGACCTGGAGAAGACCCGCCAGATGGTCCTGGGCGGTACCGGCAAGTCCGGCGCCATGGAGAGCCTGGCTCCCAAGGCGCTCGACGGCGACTACAAGCCCGGCTTTATGGTCGAGCACTTCATTAAGGACCTGCGTCTGGCGCTCGCCTACGCCGATGACCGCGAGCTCGCGCTGCCCGGCGCCGATGTGGCCTTTACGCTCTACGACATGCTCGACGCCATCGGTGGCGCCAAGCTGGGTACCCAGGCCATCACGGTCCTCTACAAGGAGGAGGCCGACGCCATCGCCGCCGGTCTGGACTGGTCGCAGTATCGTCCCGAAGAGCACGGTGCTCACGAGGACGGCTGCGGTTGCGGCGAGCACGGCGACGACCATGAGTGCGGTTGCGGCCACCATCACGGCGAGGACCACGAGTGCTGCGGCGGCCACGGCCATGATGACGGCCACGAGTGCTGCTGCGGCCACCATCACGGGGAGTAGCGCCCATGAGCTGGACGTTCGTGGTGCTCGCGTTGGTGCTCTTTATCTTTGCGATCTACATTGGCTTTTTGTGCGGCCAGTGGGCCTGCGAAAAGCGCGTGATCACCAAGCGCGACTACTGGATTGCCAATTTTGCAGGTGCGGCAGCGGTTGTCCTACTGACCTGGGTGTTTTCGCTGTTCCCGCTGGTGCAGTTTGCGCCGATCGGCTGGCTCGGCGGCTTTATCGCCGGCCTTAAGATGAGCTTTGGCGAGTCCGTCGGTCCATGGCGCAAGCACGACGAGGTCTTTAACGTAAACAAGGCTCACCGCGCCGCCGCCGACGCGGGCGACGCCGAGGAGCGTCGCCGTGCGCGTCACAATGGTGCAGCCGACCGACAGCTCATCTCGGTCACCGATGACAGCAAGGGTGCTGGCAAGCACGCTAAGAAATAGTAAGAAGAGGTAACTATGGCAGAAAACAAGGAAGAACAGCTCACCGACGAGGAACTGGCACAGCTTCAGCTGGCAGAGGAGAACGAGAACGCCGTCGACCGTCTGGTCAAGGAGCTCGGCTGCCCCACGCGCCGCATCCGCCAGTTTGCCGCCCGCGTGCTGCATCTGCTGGCCGAGCGCGACCCGCAGAGCGTCGTGCCCTGCGTGCCCGCGCTGATCGAGGCGCTCGACCGCCCCGAGGCTCAGACCCGCTGGGAGGCTCTCGATGCCCTGGCGGCGCTCGCCACCACCTGCCCCGAGCAGCTGGGCGATGCCTTCGAGGGCGCCGAGACCGCGCTGTTCGACGAGATTTCCTCCACGCTGCGCTACGCCGCCTTCCGCCTGCTGTGCGTGTGGGGAGCTACGGGCGTCGAGCGTTCACGCGAGGCTTGGCCGATCCTGGACGAGGCCATCCAGTGCTACCACGGCGACCTTGAGTATCGTGATATGCTCGGTTGCCTGTACGAGTTTGGCCAGGGCGAGATCGATGCCGAGGTTGCCGAGAAGCTCGCGCTGCGCCTTAAGTTCGACGCCGAGAACGGCAAGGGCAGCTATCTCAAGGCCCGTTCGAGCGAGATTTGCGAAATGCTTGTTAAACGTTTTGGCCTGGATCTCTCCAAAAAGAAGAAGCGTGCTAGCGTTAAAAAATCTGAGGCCGCCGAAGACGAGGAGTAACAGATTATGGCGCACGATGTAGTCCTGATTCCCGGGGACGGTATCGGTCCCGAGATTACGCAGGCCATGCGCCGCGTGGTCGAGGCCACCGGTGTCCAGATCAACTGGAACGTCCAGGAGGCCGGCGCCGGCGTCATGGACGAGTTTGGCACGCCGCTGCCCCAACATGTGCTCGATGCGGTCGCCGAGACCAAGGTTGCCATCAAGGGTCCCATCACCACACCGGTCGGCACGGGCTTCCGCAGCGTTAACGTGGCCCTGCGCAAGCACTTCGACCTGTACGCCTGCGTGCGCCCCTGCCTGTCGCAGCCGGGCGACGGCTCGCGCTTCCGCGACGTCGACCTGGTTATCGTGCGCGAGAACACCGAGGACCTCTACGCCGGCATCGAGTTCGATGAGGGTGCTGCCGAGGTCGAGGAACTCTCGCAGCTCGTCGAGCGTTCGGGCCAAAAGACCTTCGCCGCCGATTCTGCGATCTCGATTAAGCCGATCTCTATCGCCAAGAGCCGCCGCATTGTGGAGTATGCCTTTGAGTATGCCCGCCGCTGCGGCCGCAAAAAGGTGACGGCCGTGCACAAGGCCAACATCATGAAGGCGACCGACGGCCTGTTCCTGCGCGTGGCGCGAGAGGTGGCCGCCAACTATCCCGATATCGAGTTCAACGACAAGATCGTCGACGCCACCTGCATGGGTCTGGTCCAGAACCCCAACGACTTCGATGTCCTGGTGCTGCCCAACCTGTACGGCGATATCGTCAGCGACCTGTGTGCTGGCCTGGTGGGTGGCCTAGGCATGGCCCCGGGTTCCAACATCGGTGCCGACTGCGCCATCTTTGAGGCGACGCACGGCTCCGCACCCGATATCGCTGGCCAGGATATCGCCAACCCCACGGCCGAGATTCTGTCTGCTGCGATGATGCTCGATCACCTGGGCGAGAACGACGCGGCCAATCGCATTCGCGCCGCCGTTTCTGCTACGCTCGACGAGGGTGAGCAGGTTACCGGCGACGTTCGTCGTGCCCAGACCGGCTCCGTTGAGGGCGCTGTGGGCACGCAGGCCTTTGCCGATGCCGTTATCGCGCACCTGGCCTAAGGCATGCAGACTGCAAACGCCTAAATAGTACTTAAGTGTTTGCGTATAACCTGAGAATCAATACGCCCGGCGCTCTGTCGGGCGTATTCTATTGCGGACTATGTTTCCTAACAAGGAGTAACTGATATGGGTCTGATTCAAAAGAAGGACGAGAAGGACGAGATCGACGGCATCCAGATCATCGAGCGCGGCGAAGGCCCCGACGGTGATGAGGGGGAGAAGATCGATCTGGTCGCCGGTACGTCTGCCGAGCACATTGCTGCCGGTACGACGGCCGAGGAGGAGGACGCTCGCCTGGAGGCAAAGATCGCCGCGGACGCCGCCGACGAGAACCTCATGCCCGAGGAGCAGGACGAGGACGACGACTCCGACGTGGATGACCACACTTGCAAGCACAAGAAGACGATGATTGCCGCCTTTGTGGTCGCCGTCGTGATTGCTGCCGTGGTCGGCTTCTTTATCGGCAATGGCGGCTTTGGCGGCAAGGGCGTCGGCTCGGCGACCCTGACCGAGGACCAGCTCGATTCGACCGTGGCAAGCTATAGCTACAACGGCAAGAAGAGCGACATCACCGCGCGTGAGGCCATCGAGAGTCAGTACAGCCTCGACACCGTTAAGGACGACGACGGCAACTATATCGCTCCGTCTGCCGACGTTATCCTGTCCTACGTGCGCAACCAGATTCTGCTGGACGCTGCCGAGGACGAGGGCATTACCGTCTCTTCCAAGGAAATGAAGCAGTACGCCGAGGATTCCATCGGCACCTCCGACTACAAGACCATGGCCACGCAGTATGGCGTGTCCAAGGATCAGGCCAAGAAGATCGTTCGCCAGTCCGCAACATTGCAGAAGCTCTACAAGAAGAAGGTCGGCGACAGCTCCGCAAGCATGCCGACCGCCCCGACCGAGCCTGCTGACGGCAACGAGGAGACCGCGAGCAAGGACTACGCCGATTACATCATCAACCTTGCCGGCGATGAGTGGGATAGCTCAAAGGGCACTTGGAAGGATGCCGACAGCACCTATGCCAAGGCCTTTGCCGATGATGCCTTTACGGCCGATAGCGCTACCTATAAGCAGGCCATGACCGCCTACTACACTGCTTATCAGCAGTATTCCTCGCAGGCTTCGAGTGCCAGCTCCAAATGGACCGAGTATGCTAACGGCCTCTACGCCAAGGCCAACATCAGCATCTACGGCCTGTTTGCGTAAGGTTTGCCTGCACTACTGCGCGCTAACCGATCTACCTGATTGAGCCCGCTAGAACGGACAACGTTCTAGCGGGTTTTTTGTTACCGAAACCACTAGGGTAGGCCTCGCGCCCGCGCAAGCGCTCCATCGCGTATCCCCGATTCATATGGGAAAACAGCTGTAAACGATTGCAAGTAACCGGTGAACGGTCGAAAACTACCGTTCACCGATAATCTCAAAACTGGTTCTAACTGGTATTAAGTCAAAAAGACCAATTCACATATCTTCACAATGACCTGCAATTTTTCTACACGCTATTTTTAGCCGCCCTGCGTTGTTTAGACACAGGAAAAGATCCGATCTTTTGCCAAAACATTTCGAAACGGTTTCAAAACCGCAGGTAGAAGTGTTAACGACCGGTAAACGGTCGATTTATCACCGTGAGCGGTGCAAAAACGTTTTACCGTATGAATCAACGAAAGCGACCTCTTTTGGGGTGATATAGTGACAACAACACTTCACGTGGTTACTACCAGTTTAGAAACCACTGGTCTTCAAAGAAGGCTTTCTAAGAAGCTTTAAGGGCGAGCGCCCGCTGGCTTCCGAAAATCATCGGACTCAGATTGTACACACCTTCGGAAGGGAAATTTGAATGGTTGGCTTTATTCTTACCGGTCATGGACAGTTCGCACCCGGCCTAGCTAGCGCTATCGCTATGGTTGCCGGCGACCAGCCCGCTTTTACCGTCGTTCCTTTTGAGGGCGACCAGGCTGCTTCCTACGGTGAGGATCTCCGCGCCGCTATTACCGCCATGCGCGAGGAGTGCGATGGCGTGCTCGTCTTTACCGACCTGCTTGGCGGCACCCCGTTCAACCAGTCGATGATGATTGCCCAGGATGTCGACAACGTCGAGGTTCTGACTGGCACCAACCTTCCCATGGTTATTGAGCTTCTGTTCCTCCGCGGCAATGCCACGCTCGCCGAGCTTGGCGAGCAGGCCGTGACCGTTGGCCAGACGGGCGTCACCGCCCAGACGGTCGCATCCGTTGCCGGCTCCGAGGAAGAGGATATCTTCGGCGACGAGGACGGCATCTAATGGCCGATTTCGGAGCCAACGTCCTGAGCTCCTCGGTCGCCCTTTTAGGCCTGCTTGGCATCATGGGCTTGATTTACACCGTCTGGTCGCAAATCAACATGAAGAAGAAGCAGAAGTACTTCAAGGAGCTGCACACCGAGCTCAAGCCGGGTCAAGAGGTTCTTTTCGCCGGCGGTATCTACGGAACCGTCAAAGGCATCGAAGGCGAGAAGGTCCAGATCAAAGTCCGATCCGGAGCCGTCGTAGATGTTTCGCGTTACGCGATTCAGGAGATCAAGTAACTGTCGTCAGCAAATAACGAAAGGAAGCTGATCAACATGGCAGAACCCAACATTCTTCTTACCCGCATCGATAACCGACTGGTTCATGGTCAGGTTGCCACCCAGTGGAACTCCACCCTGGGCTCCAACCTCATCCTCGTCGCCAACGACGACGTGGCGTCCAACACCATGCGCCAGAACCTCATGAAGATGGCCGCTCCCACCGGCGTCGCTACGCGTTTCTTCTCTCTGCAGAAGACCATCGACGTCATTGGCAAGGCGAGCCCGCGCCAGAAGATCTTCATCGTGGCCGAAACACCGGAAGACGTGCTTACGCTCGTCAAGGGCGGTGTGCCTATAAAGAAGGTAAACATCGGCAACATGCACATGTCGGAAGGAAAGCGCCAAGTCGCCACCTCCGTCGCAGTTAACGACGAGGATGTCGCTGCGTTTAAAGAGCTGCAGGAATTGGGGGTGGAGTTGGAGATCAGGCGCGTTCCGAGCACGCCTGTTGAGGACACGAGCAAGCTCTTCTCGTAATCCTCGTGATCCACGTTGTCAGGAGTGAAACCCTGACGTTCTGTACGTGATATCCAAAGTGCGTACATTCATTTTGAAAGGAGGAGCAAGATGGAATACTCGATCATCCAGATCGCTCTGGTCTTCGTCGTCACGTTCATCGCGGCAATCGACCAGTTTGACTTCCTCGAGTCTCTCTATCAGCCCATCGTCACCGGCGCCGTCATCGGTCTTATCCTTGGCGACCTCAACACCGGTCTTCTCGTGGGTGGTACCTATCAGCTCATGACGATCGGCAACATGCCGATCGGAGGCGCTCAGCCGCCTAACGCCGTCATCGGCGGCATCATGGCAGCCATTCTCGCTATCGCCACGGGCCTCGAGCCCAACGCGGCAGTCGGTCTCGCCATTCCGTTCGCTCTGCTTGGCCAGCTCGGCGTTACCCTGGTCTTCACGCTTATGTCCCCGCTTATGTCCACGGCCGATAACATGGCTCACAACGCGGACACCAAGGGCATCGAGCGCCTGAACTACTTCGCCATGGCTCTGCTCGGCCTGATCTTCGCTGTCGTCGTCACCCTGTTCTTCATCGCTGGCGCTACCATTGGTCAGACCATCGCTTCCGCCATCCCGACTTGGCTGCAGACCGGTCTGTCCGCTGCAGGCGGCATGATGCGCTTCGTCGGCTTCGCCGTCCTGCTCAAGGTTATGATGAACCGCGATATGTGGGGCTTCTTCCTCATGGGCTTTGGCCTCGCGCTCATCACCGTTGCCAACGATTCGCTGGCAACCCCTGCTCTGCTCATCCTCGCTCTCATCGGCTTCGGCATCGCTTTCTGGGACTTCCAGCAGCAGACCGAGCTGAAGGGTGCAGCTGTTTCTGACGGAGGTGACTTCGAAGATGGCATCTAATGAGTATGTGATCCCGGAGCACTACGAGGATCTTACTCCTGCTCCGCAGCTCGACCAGAAGACCCTCAACAAGATGGCTTGGCGCTCCTGCTTCCTGCAGGCCTCGTTCAACTACGAGCGTATGCAGGCCGCTGGCTGGCTCTACTCCATCATCCCCGGTCTGGAGAAGATCCACACCAACAAGAACGACCTCGCGGCTTCCATGAGCCACAACCTGGAGTTCTTCAACACCCACCCGTTCCTCGTCACCTTTGTTATGGGCATCGTGCTTTCGCTCGAGCAGAACAAGGTTGACATCCCCACGATCCGCGCCGTCCGCGTTGCCGCAATGGGCCCGCTCGGTGGTATCGGTGACGCCCTGTTCTGGCTGACGCTCGTGCCTATCACGGCCGGCATCACCTCCAACATGGC
Organism: uncultured Collinsella sp.; assembly: GCA_905196265.1. GTDB lineage: Bacteria > Actinomycetota > Coriobacteriia > Coriobacteriales > Coriobacteriaceae > Collinsella. The sequence goes on from CAJJVE010000004.1 coordinate 23,684, forward strand.
CATCAACGGCAACGCCGCTGCGCCGATCATCTTCCTGGTGATCTTCAACGCCGTCCAGTTCGCTCTGCGCTTCTGGCTCATGAACTGGTCCTACAAGCTTGGCACCAGCGCTATTGACGCTCTGACCGCCAACATGCAGGCCTTCACGCGTGCCGCTTCCATCATGGGCGTCTTCGTCGTCGGTTGCCTGGTCGTCACCATGGGTGGCACCCAGATCAACCTCCAGATCCCTAACGGCACCACCCGTGGCCTTGCCCCTACTACCGTGATCGTCTCCGAGAAGGAGGCCGAGAACTTCACCGGTATGGAGGGCATCGATACCGAGACCGCTGAGGCCGGTACCATCGCCATGACCGATGAGGACGGCAACGCCCTCACCGCCACCGATGCCGACGGCAACGAGGTCAAGTGCGGCGTCGCCGATCTGGGCAACGGCATGGAGTCCGTGACCTACGCTACCGTCACCGAGGATCCGGTCAACTTCTCCGTTGCCGACACCCTCAACACCATCGTCCCGAAGCTCGTCCCGCTTATGCTTACGCTGCTGCTTTACTACATGTTCGCTAAGCACAGCTGGACCCCGACCAAGGGCATTCTCCTGCTCTTCGTCCTTGGCATCCTGGGCGCTGGCCCGCTTGGTCTCTGGCCGAGCATCTGGTAAGGCTCTAGCTTGAGGGGTGTGTCCCTACGCGGCTCACACCCCGACCCCTTAAGCCATGTGTATGTTAAAAGCCGCGTGCTCGAAAGAGCGCGCGGCTTTTGTTTTCTTAATGATTCGGGTGTGGCAGACAGATAATGCATAACACCCTAGGTAGTTAGCCGAATTCGAGCAAAAGGGAGGATAGAATGGCGATCGGAGCGCGTAAGCAACCGCTGTACGATCAGCTGGTCGATATTCTGACCGAAAAGATTGACCATGAATATCGCGCCGGTGACATGATTCCTTCCGAGCGCGAACTTTCGGAGCGCTATGGTCTCTCGCGCACTACGGTACGCCTGGCTCTGCAGGAACTGGAGCGTTTAGGACTGGTGGTTCGGCAGCACGGTCGCGGTACCTTTGTGACCGACCGTTCGGCAAAAGCAACCAATCTTATGCAGTCCTACAGCTTTACCGAGCAGATGCGCGCGATGGGTCGAGAACCCGAGACCACGATTCTCGAGTTTTGCGAGATGGAGGCCGATAAGAATCTGGCCGAGCATATGGGATTGCGCATCGGTGATCGCATTTTTAAGCTCAAGCGCCTTCGTTCTGCCGACAACATGCCCATGATGGTCGAACGCAGCTATCTACCGGTTCGTCAATTTCTGTCCCTAAAGCGACCGCTGCTTGAGCGTAAGCCGCTTTACGATGTGATTGAGCAGGACTTTCAGCAAAAGATTCGCGTGGCCGAAGAGGAGTTCTATGCGAGCATAGCCCGTCCCACCGATGCCCACCTTTTGGGAATTGTCGAGGGCTCGCCTGTGCTCGATTTGGTCAGGACTACGTATAACGAGTCAAACGAGGTAGTGGAGTACACACTCTCGGTTGCTCGTGCCGATCAGTTTAAATACAAGGTTTACCACCAGCGCAGTAACTAGTGCTCGCATCGTTTCCATATGGTGATTCTTTGCATTTAACTGGTTACTACCAGATAACCAACCGAAGTGTATAATTGCACGTCAGAGGATTACTTCTAGAGAGAGGTATTAAAAATGTTCGAGAAGAGTGTCGAGGAGCTCACCGAGCTCGGCGCCCAGATCACCACGGCCGAGATTGCTCAGCAGCCCGAGCTTTGGCGTGATACGCTCAACATCTATCGCGAGAACAAGGAGGCCATCGAGGCCTTCCTGGCCGAGGCTCGCGCTATGGGCGAGGGTCGTCTGTCCGTTGTCTTCACCGGTGCCGGTACGTCCGACTACGTTGGCGATACCTGCGCCCCGTACCTGCGTCACGCTGGCAACACTGATCTCTACGACTTTAAGCCCATCGCCACGACCGACATCGTGAGCGCCCCGCGTGACTTCCTGCGCGCCGAGGATCCCACGCTCGTGGTTTCCTTTGCCCGCTCTGGCAACAGCCCCGAGAGCCTTGCCGCCGTTGCTGTTGCCAAGGAGCTCGTCCACAACGTCAAGTTCCTCAACATCACCTGCGCTCCCGAGGGCAAGCTCGCCGTCGAGTCTGCCGATGATCCCAACGCGCTGACGCTGCTCATTCCGCGCGCCAACGACAAGGGCTTCGCCATGACCGGTTCTTATTCCTGCATGACCCTGCTCTCCACCCTTATTTTCGACACTGCCTCTGACGAGCAGAAGGCCGAGTGGGTCGAGACGATTGCCAAGATGGGCGAGGAGGTCATCTCCCGTGAGCCCGAGATCGCCGATTACCTGGCTGGCGACTTTAACCGCGTGACCTACTTGGGTTCTGGCTCCTTCGGTGGCCTTGCCCAGGAGAGCCAGCTCAAGATTCTTGAGCTCGCTCACGGTCTGGTCGCTACTTCCTACGACACCTCCATGGGCTATCGTCACGGACCTAAGTCCTTCGTCGACGATAAGACGCTCGTCTTCGTGTTCGTCAACAACGACGCCTACACCCGTCAGTACGACATCGACATCCTTAACGAGATCGGTGGCGACGATATTGCACAGCACACCGTCGCCGTTCAGCAGGAAGGTGCCACCGTCTATGAGGGTGAGTCCTTCACCTTTAAGGGCTACGAGGCGCTTCCCGAGGGCTACCTTGCTCTGCCGTTCGTGATGTTCGCCCAGGCTATCAGCCTGCTCAACTCCGTGCGCGTGGGCAACACGCCCGATACGCCGAGCCCCACCGGCACGGTTAACCGCGTGGTCAAGGGCGTGACGATTCACCCCTTCACCGCTTAATCGCGTCCCCCTGTAAGGGCGCCCGTCCGCTCATAAC
>CAJJVE010000005.1:0-25766 GCA_905196265.1 uncultured Collinsella sp.
TGCCGGCAAGTTCGATGAATCCGGTGTGGCGCTGGTGTCGGAGTTCCTTATCTATCTGGCACTTTCCCTGCCGCTCTACGGCGTGGTCGTGCTGATGCAGAAGAGCTTCTCGGCCCTGCTCGATATGAAACCTTATAGCCGCTATTGCCTGTACTCCGCTATCGGTCAGGCCGGTTCGGTGCTGCTGTTTGGCGTGGTGCTGGGCTACGGTATGCCGGCAATTGCGCTTTCGTACGTCGTTGACTACGTGGTCTTGGTCGGATGCTCACTGTGGTGGCTGCGCCGTCGTCTGCATGGACTTCAGGTCAAGTCTATCCTGCACGGCGGTTTCTTCGGCCTACTGTTCGGTGGCTTGGGCGCTGCCGCGGGCGCCGGCGTCATGTGGGCACTTGAGCACTTTGTCGGACTGCTTGGCAGCTCGATCCTCATTACCCTGGGCTACGTTTGTGTTGCAGGCGTCGTCTCGCTCGCCGTGACTTTCGGTCTTGCCTTCGTCTTTAAGATGCCCGAGGTCTCGGCGCTGCTTCGTCGCAAGTAGGTGCGTGTGGCAGGTCACGACAACATTCCAACACTTGCCGAACAGGTTTCGCGCGTTCCCACGCAACCCGGCTGCTACCTTTGGAAAGATGCCAAGGGCGATGTCATCTATGTGGGCAAGGCAAAAAACTTGCGTGCCCGTATGCGTCAATACGTGACGCTGCAGGACGAGCGTCAAAAGATCCCGCTCATGATGCAGCTGGTGGCGAGCTTCGACTATATCGTGGTGGAGACCGAGCACGAGGCATTGGTGCTCGAGCGCAATCTGATTGGCCAGTACCATCCGTACTTTAACGTCGATCTCAAAGACGATAAAAGCTATCCCTTTATCGCCATTACCAAGAGCGACTTGTTTCCGGCTATTAAATACACGCGAGAGCGTCATAAACCGGGAACGCGCTATTTTGGCCCCTATACCGATAGTCGTGCGGCGCGTGAGACCATCGATACGCTACGCAAGGTTATTCCTATTTGCTCGGCATCCTGTGCGGAATGGCGCCGCTGCCGCCGCATCGTCGAATCTCATAAGGGCGAAGAAGACATCGTCAATATGATTTGCGCGCAAAACGGGCGTCCCTGCTTTGACTACCATGTCGGGCGCGGGCCGGGCGCATGTGTCGGCGCAATTTCCCCTGCCGACTATGCCAAGAACGTCAAGCGTGTCGAACGTTTCTTGTCGGGCCATCGCAAGGATGTCGTCGACGAGCTTACGTCCGAGATGACGGAGGCAGCCGAGACACTCGAATTTGAGCGTGCGGCGCGCGTCAAGCGTCGTCTGGAAGTCATTAGGGGCTTGGACGATCGCCAACAGGTCGTTTTTCCATCAAGCGTCGATATCGACGTCATCGGCTTCTATCGCGAAGAGACTATCTCTGCCGCCTGTGTCTTTGTCGTTCGCGAGGGCCGAACGGTTCGAACTTGTGAGTTCATCCTCGATAAAGGCCTGGATGTCGACGAGGAAGAGCTTCAATCGGGCTTTCTTAAGCGCTATTACGACGAGACGGCTGATATTCCAGCCGAGATCAATCTTTCTGTCGAGCTTGAGGATGCCGAAGCGTTGGGGGAGTGGCTTGCGGGCAAGCGCGAACGCTCTTGCCATCTCCATAGGCCTCAGCGCGGCGAAAAGCACCGCCTGCTCGATATGGCTTCCAAAAATGCACGCCATGCCCTCATGCGCTACATGATGCGCACGGGATATGCTGACGATCGCACCAATCAGGCGCTCCTGGAGCTCGAAAGCGCGCTGGCGCTGCCTGCGCCGCCGTTGCGCATCGAGTGCTTCGATATCTCGACGCTGCACGGCACCTTTACCGTCGCTTCGATGGTGGTATTTACCAACGGCCGTGCCGACAAGGGCCAGTATCGTCGCTTTAAAATTCAGGCCGAATTGGACGAGGCGAACGACTTCGTATCGATGTCCGAGGTTCTGGGGCGTCGCTATGCTCCCGAGCGCATGGCGGACGAGCGCTTTGGCTCGCGCCCCGATTTGCTCGTTGTCGATGGCGGCAAGCCGCAATTGACCGCTGCAATTAAGCAACTTGAGGCGCTTGGCCTCGATATACCAGTTTGTGGCTTGGCAAAGGCCGATGAGGAAGTTTTCGTGCCGTGGGACGAGACTCCCGTCGTGCTGCCGACCGGCTCCGCTTCGCTTTATCTGATCAAGCAGGTTCGCGATGAATCCCACCGATTTGCGATTACGTTCCATCGCGAGTTGCGCGATAAGGCTATGACGGTTTCGGTGCTTGACGACGTTCCGGGCGTGGGACCCACCAGAAAACGTGCCATTATGCGCCATTTTGGCTCGATGAAGCGTTTGCGCGCGGCAAGCGAGCAGGAGATTGCAGAAGTTCGAGGCGTTCCGGCCGATGTCGCCAAAGCGGTCCACGAGGCACTTGTTGCATGGAATGCTGAGCGCGCTCAGGCATCGGCCAGCCGTTCCGAAAACTAAACGCGCTTCTAAACAACTGATATACATGATTGGCCGATTTTCAATCATTTATTTCGCGGCGATTACCTGTCGATTTCGGGTTTTATTAACGCTAAAACGTTTGACTAGCCATGGTGAATAACCCTGCTATCCTGCGGGTTGACGAAGACTGATATCTCACCTCGTCGATACATACTGTCTGGCGAATCGTTTGTCAATGAATTCGGTGAACGGTAGTAAATACCGTTCAAGCGTATGTATGTATCGGTCACCGAGCGCGGCACCTCAGTTGGGTTCGTCGGTAGGTAAGGTATATATCGTCCGCAAGTTGCGCGGGGGCAAGTCTAGGTGCCCCCGGGTAAGATTCTCTATTGATAGGAGAAGACATGGCCATCATCAACAAGGGTATGTCCAGGCGTTCGTTCCTCGGCCTCACCGGCAGCGTCGCTGCTGTCGCAGGGCTTGGTCTCACCGGCTGCGGTGGCAGCTCCAACGACGAGGGTTCCGCTTCCGGTTCCACCGATTCCGCCAACCGTGGCGGCGGTGTGATTACCGCTGGTTCCGCTTACGCTCCGTCCAGCTTCGACCCCGCCAGCACCGGCTCCGCTGTGGGCCTGGGTGCTAACTGGCACGTCGTCGAGGGTCTCTACGGCATCGATTACCACGACTACAGCACCTTCAACGAGCTCGCCACCGACGATCCCAAGTCCGTGGACGACACTACCTTTGAGGTCACCATCCGCAAGGGCGCCAAGTTCTCCGATGGCACCGAGGTCACTGCTGACGACGTCGTCGCTTCCTACACCGCTTGCGCTGCTTCCGCTACCTATGCTCCGTTCTTCCAGCCCTTCGAGTCCATCGAGGCCAAGGACGCCAGCACTGTAACGGTCAAGACCAAGGTCCCCAACTTCTCCCTGCTCAAGGATCGTCTGGCCATCATCCGTGTTACCCCGGCTACTCAGTCCGAGGAGGATCGCGCCAAGCAGCCGATCGGTTCGGGCCCCTGGATGTACGACTCTATCTCCGATACCGAGATTACCCTGGTTCCCAACCCCGAGTACAACGGTGAGTATGCTGCCGAGGATAAGAAGATCCAGTACAGCATCCTGACCGACCCCACCGCTCGCGTTACCGCCCAGCAGGAAGGCTCCACGCTCGTTATGGAGCTCGTCACCGCTGACGCCGTCGACCAGCTCGAGAGCGCTGGCTGCAAGATCGACAACGTCCAGGGCTTCGGCACCCGCTTCATCATGTTCAACGTCGCCAAGGAGCCTTGGAACAACGTCAAGGTCCGTCAGGCCGTCATGTACGCGCTCGACACCGAGAAGATGATCACCAACACCTTCGCCGGCCTTGCCACCGCTGCCAGCTGCTACCTGCCCAAGAGCTTCACCAACTATCATGAGGCTTCCACGGTGTACAAGACTGACGCCAAGAAGGCCAAGAAGCTCATCGAGGAGTCTGGCATCACCCCGGGCGCCATCACCCTGCGCACCACCGACAACGAGCAGATCAAGGGCATGGCCGCTCAGGTCAAGAACGACCTCGACGCTCTCGGCTTCGATGTGACCATCCAGACCGATACCTCGCCGGCCACCTACGCTGCCATCGACGGCGGCGAGGCCTACGATATCCTCCTTGCCCCTGGCGATCCTTCCTGCTTCGGCGCTGACCCCGACCTGCTGCTCAACTGGTGGTACGGCGACAACGTCTGGATGCAGACCCGTTGCCCGTGGAAGGAGTCCGCTGAGTGGGCGAAGCTCCACGGTCTCATGGACGAGGCTCTTGCCGCCGAGGGCGACGAGCAGCAGAAGAAGTGGAACGAGTGCTTCGACATCATCGCCGACAACGCCGTTCTGTACCCCGTTGTCCACGTCAAGACCGTCTCCGCTTCCTGGGACGATCCGTCCACCGCGCCCAACGGCGAGGCCCTCGATGGCTTCAAGGGCATCGGCACGACGAGCATGTCCTTCAGGGGCGTCGCGACCGTCAAGGCCTAAGACTCGCTTGAGTCATATGTGGGGCGTCGGTCGTAAGGCAACGTCCTCATAGTTGAAACAAAGACCCGGGCGGCCTCGATGTCGCTCGGGTCTTGTAATGAGTATCCATACTCATATACCAGTTGGTCCTACCGACAAAAGAAAGGGGAGAGAACGTGAACAACTTTCTACGTTTGATTGGAAGGCGTCTCGTGGCGCTGCCGATCATGGCATTGGGCGTCACCGTCCTGGTGTTCTTCCTTATGTCGTTCTCCAAGACCGACCCCGCCTATACGGCGTTGGGTGACGGTGCCTCGCCCGAGGCGGTTGCCGAGTACCATGAGAAGTATGGTCTGGACGACCCCTGGCCCGTGCGCTACGTGCGCTACATGGGCGATCTGATCCATGGTGACATGGGCACCTATGGTGCTGCTCGCAACTCCGTTGCCAAGCGCATCTCCACGGCCCTGCCCGTCACGATGCAGCTGACCTTCATCGGTCTTGCCATCGGCGCGGTCGTCTCGTTTTTGCTCGGCGTCATCGCGGCACTGTATCGCGATAAATGGCCGGACCAAGTGATCCGCGTCTTTTCCATCGCCGGCTTGGCAACCCCGTCGTTCTGGCTTGCCGTTCTGTTGATTCTGCTGTTCTCTTCCTACCTTAAGGTGCTCCCGGCGTCCGGTGCTCTGCCTCACTTCACCACCAACCCGGCTGGCTATCTGGGACGTATGATTATGCCCGCTATCGCTCTGGCATTCCCGCTGACGGGCCAGATGACTCGTATCGTGCGTACGGCCATGGTTGAGGAGCTCGATAAGGACTATGTCCGTATGGCTCGCGGCGCCGGCGTTCCCGAGAAGGTCGTCGTCGGCATCAACGTTTTGCGCAACGCGCTGATTACCCCGGTCACCACCCTCGGTCTTAAGATCGGTTACCTCATGGGCGGTGCCGTCGTCATCGAGGTTATCTTCAACCTCCCCGGCATGGGTACTGCGATTCTGCAGGGCGTTCAGGGCAACGAGGCGAACCTGGTTCAGGGCGTCGTCATCGTCGTTGCTCTTGCCTTCATCATCATCAACATCGTGGTTGACATGCTCTACCTGCTCATCAACCCGCGCATCAGGACGGTGTAGATTATGGTAAAGATTCGAGAGAAGCAAACCGAGCAGCTCGAGAAGGCTGCCTCCAAGGGGCTCAAGCTCGGTGGCTGGAAGAAGATGACGCTGTCTTCTAAGATTGCCGCCGTCGTGCTGGCACTGGTCGCCCTGACCGCGATTCTGGCGCCCCTCCTTGCCCCCTATAGCCCGGTCGAGATCTTTACGGCTCGCCAGGCTCCCGGCAACGGATTTATCTTCGGTACCGACGATAAGGGTCGCGACATTCTGTCGCGCATGCTCTACGGTGGTCGTTACTCGCTGATCATCGGCTTTGGCGCCACTGCCATGGCTCTGGTTTGCGGCTCGGTCGTGGGCGCCCTCGCGGCGGTTTCGCGCAAGTCCGTTTCCGAGGCGATTATGCGCATCCTGGACATCATCATGTCCATCCCGGGCATCGCCCTCGCTGCCGTCTTCGTCTCCATCCTGGGCAATTCAGTGCCGTCGATCATCTTCGCCATCGGCTTTATGTACACTCCGCAGATTGCCCGTATCGTGCGCGCCAACATCGTGTCCGAGTACGGCGAGGACTATGTCCGCGCGGTCATCGTTTCCGGCGCCAAGGCTCCGTGGATTTTGATCAAGCATGTTCTGCGTAACTGCATCGCCCCGATCATGGTCTTCACCGTTACCCTGGTCGCCGACGCCATCATCTTCGAGGCCTCGCTGACCTTTATCGGCGCTGGTATCCAGGAGCCCACCGCTACCTGGGGCAACATCCTCGCCGACGCCCGCGGCGGCGTGCTCGCTGGCCGTTGGTGGCAGGCGCTGTTCCCGGGTCTGGCTATCATGATCACCTGCCTGGCGCTCAACATCCTCTCCGAGGGCATTACCGACGCCATGGCCGCTGCTCCCTCCGCCGCCCTGGATCCGACCGATTCCTCCAAGCGCCGCGAGGCCGACCTGCTGGTCTCCGACCCCGTTCGCGCTTACAAGGAGCAGGCTCAGTCCCTGTCCGCCCGTCTTGGCGCCCTGCGCGATGTCGAGCTCAAGCGTAACGACCGCCATGTGCCCGATGAGTCCGTTGAGCCGATCCTTTCGGTCCGTGATTTCTGCATCCAGTTTGAGCACCACGGTGATATCAACGTCGTCGACCACGTCAACTTTGATGTCCGTCCCGGCCAGACCATGGGCCTGGTAGGCGAGTCCGGCTGCGGTAAGTCCATCACCACGCTGGCCATCATGGGCCTGACCGACGATGACGAGCACCTTTCCGGTGAGGTTCTCTGGGAGGGCCGCGATCTGCTCAAGATGAGCAAGAAGGAGTGGTTCGGCCTGCGCGGTACCGATATCGCCATGGTCTATCAGGACGCCCTGTCCTCGCTCAACCCCTCCATGCTCATTTCCGCCCAAATGAAGCAGCTCACCAAGCGCGGCGGCACCCGTAGCGCCGAGGAGCTCCTGGAGCTCGTGGGCCTCGACCCCAAGCGTACGCTCGAGAGCTATCCGCATGAGCTTTCCGGTGGTCAGCGTCAGCGCGTTCTGATCGCTATGGCCCTTACCCGCGACCCCAAGCTGGTCATCTGCGACGAGCCCACGACCGCTCTGGACGTTACTGTCCAGAAGCAGGTCATCAAGCTGCTTAACGACCTTCAGGCCAAGCTTGGCTTTGCCATGATCTTCGTTTCGCACGACCTGGCACTGGTCGCCGAGGTCGCTCATAACATCACGGTTATGTACGCCGGCCAGGTTATCGAGCAGGCGCCCACCAAGGAGCTGCTCACCAACCCGATCCACGAGTACACTCGCGGTCTTCTGGGTTCCGTCCTGTCCATCGAGAGCGGTTCGGGCCGCCTGCACCAGGTGCCCGGCGCCGTTCCGAGCCCGCGCGATTTCCCCAAGGGCGATCGCTTCGCACCTCGCTCGAGCCATCCGCGCATTGGCCTGGACACCCGTCCGGTCTTCAAGCGCGTGCCCGGCACCGAGCACTTCTATTCCGAGCTCCCCGATGAGGTGCTCAAGGCAAATGGTTTGACCCCTCACGCGGAGGTGATGTAGATGAGCGAGACCGCAGTCAACGGCGTCGAGCCGATCATCTTCCTTGATGACGTCCACGTCACCTTTAGGACCCGTACCGGCTCGATTCTGCACCCCAACCTGGTTCACGCCGTCCAGGGTGTAACGATTAAGCTCATGCCCGGACAGACCATCGGCATCGTCGGCGAGTCCGGTTGCGGAAAGTCCACCACCGCCAACGTCATGTGCGGCCTGCAGGCCCCCACGAGCGGCAAGGTCTACTTTAAGGGCAAGGACGTTACCAAGCGTACCGCCGAGGACCGTCGCCACATGGGCCGCGTCATCTCGGTCGTGTTCCAGAACCCGGCCACGGCGCTCAACCCCCGCATGGTCGTTCGCGAGCAACTGCTCGACCCCATGCGCGTCCACAACTTGGGTACCGAGGCCGAGCAGGAGAAGCGCGTCAAGGAGCTCTTGGAGCTCACCGGTCTGCCCAGCTCTGCCGCCGAGGTTCTTCCCGGCCAGCTTTCGGGCGGCCAGCGCCAGCGCGTCGCAATTGCCCGTGCCCTGTCGCTGAACCCCGATGCCATCATCGCCGACGAGCCCACCTCGGCTCTGGACGTTTCGGTCCGTGCGCAGATTCTGAACCTGCTGACCGACCTTAAGAAGGAGCTCGGCCTGGCCATGGTGTTCATCAGCCATGACATCCAGACGGTCCGCTATATCTCTGACGACATCATCGTTATGAATGGCGGCAAGATCGTCGAGCATGGCGAGGCCAAGCAGGTCTTCCAGCACCCTCAGGACCCCTACACCAAGATGCTGCTCGGCGCTGCGCCGTCGCTGCTGCATCCCAAGCTCGGCGAGTAGCCTCGCTTTCCCTCCCGTGCGCCCGGTTCCCTTGCCGGGCGCACCTCCGTTGCGATTTCGAAAGGTTGGGTTCACGAGCCATGCCAAGTGCTCAAGAGCTACAACAGCAATTTGGTGATTATCGAGGCGCTATGCCCCGTCCATCGGATTTCGATCTCTTTTGGAAGGATCGCATGGCCGAGGCCGACACCGTCGAGCTCGACTACGCGATCGAGGCGGCTTCGGTTGCGGATTCCGCGACCTGTCGGTTTTTCGACCTCTGGTATACCGGCATGTGTGGTGCACGCCTGCATGCCAAGTACCTCAAGCCGGTCTCGGAGGAGCCCATGCCGCTGGTGCTTCAGTTCCATGGATATCCGGGTGCGAGCCGCAGCTGGTTTGAGCAAGCGTCGTTTGCGGGCATGGGCATGGCGCTCATTGCTCTCGATTGTCCTGGCCAAGGAGGCCCCTCCGAGGACATTGGTGGATTTGAGGGCACGACGGTCGCGGGCCATATCGTCGCCGGTATCGACGGCGACCCAGCCAACCTCTACTATGTCCGCCTACATCAGGATATCCGCATTCTGTGCCGTATCGTTCGCGAGCTCGAGGGCATCGATCTTCCCCGTGTGTTTGTGAACGGCGCGTCGCAGGGCGGCGGTTTGGGCATTGCGACCTGCGCGCTTAACAGCGAGCTCATCAATCGCGCCGCCATCCTCTATCCCTTCTTATCGGATTTCCGCCTGGTCTGGGATTTGGATGCCGACGACATTGCCTACGAGGGCCTGCGCTATTGGTCGCGCTGGTTTGACGAGGACTCGACTCGTATCGAGGAAGCCTATGCCAAGCTGGCGTACTTTGATTCCAAGAACTTTGCCCCCATGGTCAAATGCCCCGTGCTGTTTGGCACGGGCACAGCCGATATCGTCTGCCCGCCGGCGACGCAGTTTGCGGTCTACAACAACCTGACCTGTGAAAAGCGTCATGAGTTCTTTGAAGGTTTTGGCCACGAGGAGATTCAGGACTTTGACGACATGATCATTCCGTTTTTCTGCGAAGGAGGGGAGGCTCATGTCTAAGTGCGAGAGCAATGTCGATGAGCTGATCGTCCCCGGGCTCGCGGGGATTGCTGGGACGGTTTCGTCAAGGCTCTCCGATTTCCGGGATTGGCGCGGCGATGCTTCGGCGGATGTTTCCGAATTAGAGACAGCCGCTTCGGACCTTGAGGTTTGCGGGCTGACTGTTACGGCGATTGATTTCGCCAATCCGTGCGCGCGCTACTCCGAGGTTTCCTTTGAGCTCGGCGGGTATGTCGTGCACGGCCGTTTGATTGAGCCCTCAGGCCGCGCCCGAGCATCCGAGCTTGTTCCGCTCTGTCTGATGTTTCACGACATCGATCGACCCGTGCGTGGATGGCATCACATGACGAGGTTTGCCGCCATGGGATATGCCGTGCTTGCACTAGACGACGTTGTTGCTGGTGCGGACGACCTGCAGTGGGGGATTGCTTCGCCCGCTTTTGTCGGGCGTGTCCGTTGGGGCTGCGCGTTGGCGAAGGTTGCGCGAAATCTTGATGGCGTGGACCCCGACCGCATCTTTGCATGGGGCGAGGGTCTTGGCGGCGGAGTCGCGCTGGCGGTTTCTGCTCTGGACGAGCGGGGCCTTGCCTGCACGGCGGTTGCCAATCCAATTCCCGGCGGCCTCGAGGCTCTGTCGTCTCGGGTGCGCGGATCGGTGCTCATGGGCACATCACTCATGGATGCCGTGAGCGATCCCAAGGGCCAGTTTGCCGTATTCAACGGTCTTGAGTGTGACCGGAGGCATATCATCTATGCCAAATACGCTCACGAGCGCATCAATGCGTTCGAAAACGAAGTCGTCGACTTTTTTAACCAAACGTTCTACCCGTGTTCTTTGGCCTAGGCGGCCTGGACACTGCCAACAAGAGTGGGCGGCACAGGGCCGCTCGCCAGACAACTAAGGAGATTCTTGTGGCAACTCAGAAATTCACCGGCGTTATCCCTCCCGTCGTTGTTCCCGATACCGAAGACCATCAGCTCGATGTTGCCTCCTTTGAGCGCAGCATCAACCGTATGATCGATGCCGGCGTCGATGGCCTGTTCTTCCTGGGATCCTCGGGCGAGGTCGTCTTTTCCACCGACGAGCGCCGTCGCCAGATTGTCGCCGAGGCCGTGCGCATCGTTGATCACCGTGTGCCTGTTCTGGTCGGCATCATCGACACCGAGACCGAGCGCATGATCGAGCACGGTAAGGTCGCTCAGGAGCTGGGTGCCGACGCGCTTGTCGCCACCTGCCCGTTCTATGCTCTGCAGGGCATGACCGAGGTCGAGGAGCACTTCCGCATCCTTCACGAGGAGCTCGACCTGCCTATCTTCGCCTACGACATCCCCGTGTGCGTCCACACCAAGCTCCCCTGGAAGCTCCTTGCTAAGCTCGGCGCCGAGGGCGTCCTGGCCGGCGTCAAGGATTCCTCGGGCGATGACATCTCGTTCCGCTACCTCGTTCAGGAGAACGAGAAGAACGGTCATCCGATGAGCATCCTCACCGGTCACGAGGTTGTTGTCGACGGCGCTTACCTCGGTGGCGCCGACGGTTCCGTCCCGGGTCTCGCCAACGTTGAGCCCGAGGGCTACGTGCGCCAGTGGAAGGCCGCTCAGGCCGGCGACTGGGCTACCGTCAAGGCCGAGCAGGATCGCCTCAACGAGATCTCCCACATCTGGGATGTCACCTCGGGCGTCCAGGGCTATGCCGGTGGCGTTGGCGCCTTCAAGACCGCTATGAACCTCATGGGCATCTTCGACAGCCCGACCATGCCTCGCCCGGTGAAGGCCATGACCGGCGAGAACGTCGAGGCGATTAAGAAGGTCCTCCAGGACAACGGTCTCCTGTAAAGATTCCCCAGGCACCCGATCTTGGGGCTCAAGTGGTCGGGCGTGACCCATTAGGTCAACGCCCGACCACTTTCACCCCAACCTCGGGCACCTGGGAAACCTTTATCATGCTGCGGCGATAACACCGCCTTCATTTCCTGTAGTTGTTTTTATCTCCTAAGGAGAACGACATGGAGAACAAGTACGTCTGCTCTGTCGACATCGGCGGAACTAAGATCGCGACCGCCATCATGGAGTACCCGGCTGACGGCAGCGTGCCCCATCCCGTTTTTGAGGCCGAGGTTCCTACTGAGGCCCAGGAGGGCGGCGAGGCCGTCTTCCAGCGTATCGAGGCGTCCATCAAAGCTGCTTTCGAGGCGAATCCCGATGTCGAGGTCCTCGGTGTCGGTATCGGTGCCGCCGGTGTCGTCGATCCCAAGACGGGCGCCATCGCGTATGCCAACGAGATCATGCCCGGCTGGTCCGGCGTTCAGTTGGGGCCGCGTCTGCGCGAGGACCTTGGTCTTCCCGTTGCCGTGGTGGGCGACGTGCAGGCTCATGCTCTGGGCGAGGCCCACTGGGGCGTCGGCAAAGGCAAGTTCTCCGTTTTGTGCTTGGGCATCGGCACGGGCATCGGCGGCGCATATGTCGAGAACGGCCGTGTGATGCAGGGCTTCCATGGTGCTGCCGGTCATATGGGCCACATCGAGTGCTCGGCTGCCGCTGGCATTCCCTGCGCCTGTGGACGTTCCGGTCATCTTGAGTCGGTTGCTTCCGGCACTTCCATTGGTCGTATGTACGATGAGCGCTTTGGTCGCGTCGACCCCAGCCGTCCTTCGGTCGGTCGCGACGTGAACGACCTGTGCCGTGCGGGCGACGCAAAGGCGACCGAGGTCATCCATGACGCCGGCTTTGCGTTGGGCGCTAGTTTGGGCTCACTCGCCAACATCTTGGATCCCGAGGTCATCGTGCTTTCGGGAGGTGTGATTCACCAGGGTCCCGATTGGCGTTCGCAAACGTGGAAGGACTCGGTGCACGAGGGCTACGCCAGCCAGGCGCTCGACCCGCTTCAGGACACGCCGATCCTCATCGGTTCTCTGGAGGGCGACGCGCCGCTTATCGGTGCCGCCGAACACCTTCTTGCGTCGTTGAAGTAAACATAACTACCAAGTGCGCCTTCTGAGGTGCCGCAGATTGACGTGAAAGAGGAGCGAAGCGTACTTCGGTACGCGAGCGACGGTTTGAACGTCAAGGTGCGGTGTCTCAGAAGGCTGTTTTGAGAAAGGTTGAGTCGAACATGACCGTTGATCCTTTGATTCAATCCCTGAAGGGCAAGCTCGTCGTGAGCGTTCAGGCGTATATGGGTGAGCCGCTTCGTACGCCCGAGACCATGGCTCAAATGTCTCGCGCTTGCGAGCTCGGCGGCGCCGCCGCCATTCGCTGCCAGGGCCTTGTCGACATTGCCGCCATTAAGGGTCGCTGTGAGGTTCCTGTTATCGGCCTGTGGAAGGATGGGCACGAGGGCGTTTACATCACGCCGACGCTGCGCCACGCTCGCGCCTGCGTTGCTGCGGGTGCCGATATCGTGGCGATTGACGCCACCGATCGCCCACGTCCCGATGGCAAGTCGGTCGAGGATACCTTCCGCCCGCTGCACGAGGAGGGCGTGCTCCTGATGGCCGACTGTGCCACCATCGAGGATATTCGTCGTGCTGTCGACATGGGCTTCGACCTGGTGTCCACCACGCTTTCTCATGGTGTTGCCGCTATCGACTGCACCATGGCCGATGGCCCCGATCTGCCGCTTCTGCGTCAGGCGACCGAGGAATTCCCCGGTCTCCCCATCATCTGCGAGGGCCGCGTGCACACGCCCGAGGAGGCCCGCGCCGCGATTGATGCGGGCGCCTGGGCCGTTGTCGTCGGCACCGCCATCACGCACCCCACGAGTATTACAAGTTGGTTCAAGGCTGCGCTTGAGGCGTAAGACAGGCCTCGTATCCGCTTGGGGCGGTATACTCAATAAAGGCAATTGATCGCGCGGGATCCGCTGGCCGGGTCCCGCGCTTGTTTTAGGAGGCACACATGCAAAAGGGAGATGCCATGGATGCGGCGGAGCGCTCGGAGCGCATCCCCGATATCGTCATCATCACCGGAATGTCCGGATCGGGCCGAACGCAGGCCATGCATGTGTTCGAGGACATGGGCTATTTTTGCATCGACAACTTGCCTCCGCGTCTGATCGCCCAGCTTGCCGAACTCGTCGGCATCAATACGGGCGTGGGCAGGCATCTTGCCGTCACCTGCGACCTGCGCAGCCAGGGCTTGTTCGATGAGCTGCTCGATGCCGTTGCCGCGCTCGAGGAGCGCGAGATGAGCTGTGACATCGTGTTTCTCGAGGCCTCTGACGAGGTGCTGATCCGTCGTTATAGCGAAAACCGCCGTCGCCATCCCATTGCCAAGCCGGGGGAGACTACGGCCGATGCGATTCAGCGCGAGCGCCTGCAGCTGCAGGGCGTTCGCGACCGAGCTGACATGATTATCGATACGAGCCGCTTGCGCACTTCTGCTCTGCGCAATAAATTGCGCATGGCGTTCTCCGAGCTGTCCGACCAGCAGCTCATGGACGTTCACGTGTTCTCGTTTGGCTTTAAGCACGGCATGCCCGTCGAGGCGGACATTATGATCGACGTCCGCTTCCTGCCCAATCCGTTCTACGATCCCGAGATGCGCACCATGACCGGTCTCGATAAAAAGGTCTCCGATTTTGTTTTGGACCATCCCAAGACCCAGGAGTTCTGGAAGGCCTGGACGCAGCTGCTCGATACGGTGATGCCGGGCTATATCGCGGAGGGCAAGCCGCAGCTTTCTATCGCCATCGGCTGTACGGGCGGTCAACACCGCAGCGTTGCCATCGCCGAGGCCACGGCACGTTATTTGGAAGGCGCCCAATATCACGTGAGCATTTCCCATCGCGACCTGTCGCGCGCCAACACGAAAGCATAGGCCTGCATGTCGTTTACCGCCGAGGTGCGTGACGAGCTCGCGCGCTGCGAACCCGAATGTGAATACTGCGATTTGTCGACGCTTGCCGCCCTGACGCGTGTGAGCGGTACACTTTCGCTGGCCGGCTCCGGGCGGTATCGTTTGACGGTCGCGACCGAGACGGGTGCCGTCGCGCGTACGATGATCACACTGACGCATCGCATCCTTAAGCTCAAAACGGAATTCACCGTTCGTAAATCGGTCTTGCATAAGGTCCGTAACTATCTCATTACCCTGCCCGATCAGCCCGACCTGGACAAGGCTCTGGTGCTGCTGGGCATTCTCGACCGCAGGGGAGGGCTCGTCGCTGGTGTTCCCCGGCACATCGTTGCCCGTCCCTGCTGCAGGCTTGCCTACATCCGCGGCGCGCTCATCGCCGGCGGTTTCGTGGCCGATCCACGCGGCGATTTTCATTTGGAGATTGCGGTGCAGGGCGAGCGATATGCCAAGGGACTTTGCGATTTGTTGGAGCAGATTGGGGTCCATGCGCGTGTTAATGCACGGCGCGGATCCTTTGCTGTCTACATTAAGAGCGCCGAGGAGATCGAGCAGCTCCTAAAGCTGGTCGGCGCCAAGCGCAGCGTTGCCGAGATCGAGGAAGCGCGCGCGGTCAAATTGGTTAAGAACGACGTAAACCGTCGCGTGAATGCCGAACTGGCCAATCAGACCAGAAGTGCGGGTGCCGCCCAGCATCAGCTTGCGTTGATCGATGAGCTCGAACAGCGGGGTTTGCGCGACACGCTTCCGGACGCCTTGGCAGTCTTTTGCGACCTGCGCGAGCGCTATCCCGATCTGTCGCTGCGCGATCTGGGCGAGATGGCTGACCCTCCCTTGTCGAAGTCTGCCCTGTACCATCGCGTTTTGAGGCTTGAAAAGCTCATTGAAGCAAACAAGTAGTTTGAAGTATCGACTTATATACGGATTTAGCTGCTATTTTATTCTTTAAAACGTTTTAACGTAAATTTGATTTTCAATTTCGAGCATTCTCGTGAAATTCAAGTCAAAAAAAAGGTATATTAGGCGAGTGGTTAGTTTGTGGGCCTCAACGGCGGGCGCTGTAGCTCGCGGGGGCCTTACGAAAGGAGACACAATGGCAGTAAAGGTTGCTATTAACGGCTTCGGTCGCATCGGTCGTCTGGCTTTCCGTCAGATGTTCGGTCATGAGGGCTCCGAGATCGTCGCTATCAACGACCTCACCTCTCCCGATATGCTCGCTTACCTGCTGAAGTACGACTCCACGCAGGGCAACTACGCTCGCGATCACGAGGTCGTTGCTGGCGAGGATTCCATCACCGTTGACGGCAAGGAGATCAAGATCTACAAGGAGGCCGACGCTAGCAACCTGCCTTGGGGCGACCTTGACGTCGACGTCGTTCTCGAGTGCACCGGCTTCTACACCAGCAAGGCTAAGGCTCAGGCCCACATCAACGCTGGCGCCAAGAAGGTCGTCATCTCCGCTCCGGCCGGCAGCGATCTGCCCACCATCGTGTACAACGTCAACCATGAGACGCTGACCGCTGAGGACAACATCATCTCCGCTGCTTCCTGCACCACCAACTGCCTCGCCC
Source organism: uncultured Collinsella sp. (assembly GCA_905196265.1). Classification (GTDB taxonomy): domain Bacteria; phylum Actinomycetota; class Coriobacteriia; order Coriobacteriales; family Coriobacteriaceae; genus Collinsella. The sequence continues at coordinate 15,904 of CAJJVE010000005.1, forward strand.
CGATGGCCAAGGGTCTGAACGACTTCGCTCCCATCGTGTCCGGCATCATGACCACCATCCACGCCTTCACCGGCGACCAGATGCCGCTCGACGGCCCGCAGCGCAAGGGCAACTTCCGTCGCTCCCGCGCCTGCTCCGAGAACATCGTCCCGAACACCACGGGCGCTGCCAAGGCCATCGGCCTGGTTCTCCCCGAGCTCAACGGCAAGCTCATCGGTGCCGCCCAGCGCGTCCCGACGCCGACCGGCTCGCTGACCAACCTCTACGCCGTCGTTGACAAGAAGGTCACCGTCGACGAGGTCAACGCTGCCATGAAGGCCTACGCTGCCACCATCTCCGAGACCTTCGCCTACAACGAGGACCAGATTGTCTCCCGCGACATCGTCGGCGAGACCCACGGCTCCATCTTCGACGCCACTCAGACCATGTGCTCTGACCTCGGCAACGGCCAGACCCTCGTTCAGGTCACCTCTTGGTACGACAACGAGAACTCCTACACCTCTCAGATGGTCCGCACCATCAAGTACTTCGAGAAGTTCGTTGCTTAATTTAGCTTTTAGCGAATAGCTCGTTGAGCGTCTAAAGAAGGGCGCGGCCTTATAGGGCTTACACCCTAGGGTCGCGCCCTTTTTATAGGAAATCGTCTGCCGTAATGGGAGGCAGACACGTACGAAAGGTAGAAGCAAACATGGCCTTTACCAAGAAGACCGTCCGCGACATCGATGTCGACGGCAAGCGCGTTCTCGTCCGCGTTGACTTCAACGTGCCTATCAAGGATGGCGTCGTTGGCGACACCACCCGTATCAAGGCTGCCCTGCCCACCATCAACTATCTCGTTGAGCACAACGCTCGCGTCATCCTCATGAGCCACCTCGGCCGCCCCGAGGGTAACGGCTTCCAGCCTGAGCTCTCCCTTGAGCCTGTCGCCAAGAAGCTCGCTGAGCTCTCTGGTCTCGACGTTGCCTTTGTCGCCGACACTTACGGCGAGAAGGCTGCCGAGGCTGTCGCCGCCGTCGAGCCGGGCAAGGTCCTCGTTCTCGAGAACGTCCGTTTCGACAAGCGTGAGAAGAAGAACGATCCCGAGATCGCCAAGAAGCTCGCTTCCTATGGTGACGTCTTCGTTCTCGATGCCTTCGGCACCGCTCACCGCGCCCAGGGTTCCGTCGTGGGCCCCGCCGCTTACCTGCCTGCCGTCGCCGGCTTCCTGCTCGAGAAGGAGGTCGACACGCTGACCGGTATCTTCGCCGAGCCCGAGCGTCCCTTCGTAGCTATTGTCGGCGGTTCCAAGGTTTCCTCCAAGATCGGCGTTCTCGATCACCTCATCGACTCCGCTGACACCCTGATCATCGGTGGCGGCATGGCCTACACCTTCTTCCTGGCTCAGGGCCTGTCCGTTGGTCAGTCCCTCAAGGAAGAGGACTGGGTCGAGCGCGCCGGCGAGATGCTTAAGAAGGCCGAGGAGAAGGGCGTCAAGATCCTGCTCCCCATCGACAATCGCGTTGCCGATCACTTTGGCGAGGACGCTGTCCCCGAGGTTGTCGCTTCCGACGCTATTCCCGACGATCGTGAGGGTATGGACATCGGCCCCAAGACCGAGGAGCTCTACGCCGAGGCCGTCAAGGGCGCCAAGACCGTGTTCTGGAATGGCCCCATGGGCGTCTTCGAGTTCGACAACTTCGCTCACGGCACCCAGGCTGTCGCCGAGGCCGACTGCACCTCGATCATCGGCGGTGGCGACTCTGTCGCAGCTGTCAACAAGTTCAACCTGGCCGACAAGATGAGCTGGATCTCCACCGGCGGTGGCGCTTCCATGGAGCTCGTCGAGGGTAAGGCCCTGCCCGGAGTGGAGGCGCTTCTCGATGCCTAATCGCACCCTTCTTATCGCTGGTAACTGGAAGATGAACAACGACGTCGCCGAGGCCGCCAAGCTCGCCGACGAGCTGGCTCAGGCTCTGCCCGAGGTTCCGGCTGGCGTCGAGGTGCTCGTCTGCCCTCCGACCATCGACATCACCACGGTTCATGACCGCATTCAGGCTGCTCCCATCGCCCTCGGTGCACAGAACGTGTACTGGGAGGCCAAGGGTGCCTTCACCGGTGAGTCCTCTTGCGACATGCTCAAGTCCGCTGGCTGCACCTACTGCATCATCGGTCACTCCGAGCGTCGTGATTACTTCCACGAGACCGACGAGGACCAGAACAAGAAGGCCAAGGCCCTCGTTGCCGCCGGTCTTGTTCCCGTCTTCTGCTGCGGCGAGTCCCTCGAGGTCCGCGAGGCCGGCACCTATGTCGAGCACGTCGTGAACCAGGTCAAGGCTGGCCTTGCTGGTCTTGAGATCACCTGCCCCAAGCAGGTCGTCGTCGCCTACGAGCCCATCTGGGCCATCGGCACCGGCAAGACCGCTACCGCCGAGGACGCTCAGGAGGTCTGCGGCGCTATCCGCGAGACCCTCAAGGAGATGTTTGGCGAGGAGCTCGCCGACGGCATCCGTGTTCTCTACGGCGGTTCCGCCAAACCTGGCAACATCGCCGAGCTTGTCGCCAAGCCCGACGTTGACGGGGCCCTCGTGGGCGGCGCTTCGCTCAAGGCTGCCGACTTCGCCTCTATGGTTGTCAAGGCAGGCGAGTAGGACATATGGCACAGCGTCATCTTCCTGCACTCCTGATTATCATGGACGGCTGCGGCCTGGCTCCGGCCGACGGCGAGAACGCCGTCGCCGCTGCCAAGACGCCCTTCCTTGATAGCCTGTACGAGAAGTACCCCCACACCACGCTCGGTGGGTCACCTCAACATCGGTGCCGGCCGCATCGTTTTCCAGGAGCTTTCGCGCATCAACAATGCCATCAAGGACGGCTCCATCGCCAAGAACGAGGTTTTCGTCAAGGCTATGGACGATGTCAAGGCTGAGGGCAAGACCCTTCACCTCATGGGCCTTATGAGCCCTGGCGGCGTTCACTCCCACATGAACCATGTCGAGGCCCTGGTCAAGATGGCTGCCCAGCACGGTGTCAAGACCGTTCGCGTCCACGCCTTCATGGATGGCCGCGACGTTGACCCGCAGTCCGGTGCCGGCTACATGAGCGAGTTCTGCGCCTTCCTGGCGAAGATCTCCGAGGAGACCGGTTGCGATGCTCGCGTCGCCACCGTTTCTGGCCGCTATTGGGCCATGGACCGCGACAACCGTTGGGAGCGCATCCAGCGCGCCTACGACGTCATGGTCAACGCGTCCGATGCCGATACAGACCCCGTTGCCGGCATCAAGGCCTACTACGAGAAGGATCCGCGCGGCGACGAGTTCGTCGAGCCCTTCGCTGCCCACAACGAGGGCATCCACGAGGGCGACGCGGCCATCTTCTTCAACTTCCGTCCCGACCGCGCCCGTCAGATGACCCGCGTGTTCACGGACAAGGAGTTTGACGGCTTTGAGCGCGAGCAGATCAAGCTTTCGCACTTTGTGACGATGACCGAGTACGATCCGACGTTTGACGTCGAGGTCGCCTTCCCCAAGACGTTCCCCGAGAACGTCCTGGCCGACGTTATCGCCGCCAATGGCCTGAAGCAGCTGCACACCGCCGAGACCGAGAAGTACGCCCACGTGACGTTCTTCCTCAACGGCGGCATCGAGGAGCCCAAGGAGGGCGAGGAGCGCGTGCTCGTCGCTTCCCCCAAGGTCGCTACCTACGATCTGCAGCCTGAGATGAGCGCTCCCGAGGTTACCGAGAAGCTTGTCGCTGCCATCAACGAGGATCGCGCTGATTTCTACATCGTGAACTTCGCGAACTGCGACATGGTTGGTCACACCGGTGTCTTCGACGCCGCCGTTAAGGCCGTCGAGGCTGTTGACGATGCCCTGTCCAAGGTTGTCCCGGCGATTCTCGCCAAGGGTGGCTTTGCGCTGATCACCGCCGACCACGGCAACGCCGATCACATGTTTGACGTTGCTTCTGACGGTTCCAAGCATCCGTTTACGGCTCACACCACCAACCGTGTGCCGTTCATCATCGTTGATGAGAAGGCACAGCTCACCGGTATCGAGGACGGTCGTCTTTCCGATATCGCTCCGACCATGCTCACCATGGCTGGTATTGAGCCTTCCGCCGAGATGACGGGTCGCGTGCTCGCCACCGAGGCCTAAGAGAAAACTCCAAGCGTTTTCTTGCAGGGGGTTGCCCATATTCGGGCAACCCCCTTTTTGGTATTTCTGCCATTTCCGCACCGTCCCCGAGTGGCAGGTAGGGGAGAGCGGGGGATTGTGGTACAGTACTGGAGTTTGAATTGTTCTATTAAGGAGCTTATCTATGGGTCCGTTCCAGATTCTTCTGTTTGTCGTTTGGGCTGTTTCTGCCGTGGCGCTGACGATTCTCGTCCTGATGCATTCCGGTAAGGGTACCGGCGTTTCGGATATGATCGCTAGCTCGCTGTATAACTCCAGCTCTGCCACAGGTGTTATGGAGCAGAACCTCGACCGCCTGACCGTCATCATGGCTGTCGTGTTTGCCGTGTGCGTCGTGCTGTGCATGTTCTTCTTCCCGCAGGGCATCGTGGGCTACTAATCACGAGCCGCATAAGTACTTGTAAAGGGTTCCGCAAGTGCGGGACCCTTTTTTGTTTACATATTCGTAACAGAGTCAAAAATATCACCACATACTGCGCCCAACTAAAGAAATTCTTGACCGTTAACCGGAATTAGCTCCAAATCGTGCATAAAATGCGCTACTGTATTGCAAAACGTTGGTCTGTTGTGCATAACCAGCCATAGCAGCGGGCAGCGTTTTGATGGTTCGGATCGGATTGTCTCGACATGTGTCCGACTGAACATTTCTTTGTCCTATCTCATAAGGAGGATGGCATGGCTGATTCTATGTTCCACCAGCCCGTTATGGGTCGTCGCGCCTTTGTTGGCGGCACCCTTGCTGCGAGCTCCATGGCTTTTCTTGCCGCATGTGGCAAGAAGGGCGGCGACGCTTCCGGTTCTGAGTCCGGTTCGACGCTGAACTTCTACATCAACAACCCGGTCTGCATCGACCCCTACAACGTCCAGGAGGACCAGGGTACTCAGGTCGAGTATCAGCTCTTTGACGCTCTGACCTCTTACGACGCCGAGAAGGGCGAGATCGTTCCGCTGGCTTGCGAGTCCTTTGAGTCCAACGACGACGCCACCGAGTTTACCTTCAAGATCAAGAAGGCCAAGTTCCACAACGGTGACGACGTTACCTCTAAGTCCTTCAAGCTCGGTTGGGAGCGTCTGGTCAACACCAAGTCGGCCATCGCTACCGAGTATGGCCCTTCCGAGGTCTCCTATCACCTTTCCATGGTCGAGGGCTATGACGATCTGCTTGCCGGTAACGCCACCGAGCTCAGCGGTGTTACGTGCCCTGACGATGAGACCCTCGTCGTCAAGCTGTCTTCCGCTTACGCCGACTTCCCCTTCGTCGCCTCTCACCCGGCTTTGGCCCCGGTTCCCGAGTGCGCCGAGTCCGATGTCAAGAGCTTCTACCTTGCCCCGGTCGGTAACGGCCCGTTCATGATGGACGGCAAGTGGGAGGATGGCCAGGAGATCAACGTCAAGAAGTTCGACGATTACTATGGCGACAAGGCCAAGATCGATGGCATCCACTTCCAGGTCATCAAGGACATGGAGACCGCTTACAAGGAGTTCCAGGCCGGTAACCTCGATGTCTGCGACGTTCCCGTCGCTCAGATCGATGCCGCCAAGAAGGATCGCGGCGTGTCCAAGGACGGCTACACCATGGGTGACGGCGAGCGCATGCTGCTCGGCGCCGAGCCTTCCACGTACTATCTGACCTGCAACACCACGGCCGAGCCGTTCAACAACGCCGACCTGCGTAGGGGCATCTCCCTGGCCATTAACCGTGAGGCCATCTGCAAGACCATCTTCAAGGGTACCCGTACCCCTGCCGACGGCATTGTTCCTCCGGGCATCGATGGCTACAAGGAGGGCGCATGGGAGTTCTGCGCCTACGATGTCGACAAGGCTAACGAGTACCTCGACAAGGTTGCTCCCGCTGGCGCTAACGGCGATCGTGGCATTAGCGTGACCCTGTCCTACAACCAGGACGGCGGTCACAAGGAGATCATGGAGTCCATCATCGGTGACCTCGCCAAGGTTGGCGTTACCGCTGTCTCCGATACCCCTGAGTGGTCTGCCCTGCTCGAGCAGTATCAGAACTTTAACTATCAGTTCGGTCGTCTGGGTTGGATTGCCGACTACCCGATCATGGACAACTTCCTGTATCCGCTGTTCCACTCCGACTCCCTCGGTGGCGACAACCGCTCCGGTTACAACAACCCCGAGTTCGACGCCAAGGTCGACGAGGCTCGTACTATTGTTGACGACGAGGAGCGCGTCGCTAAGATGCAGGAGGCCGACGCAATGGTCGCTGCCGACTGCCCGGTCATCCCGATTATGTTCTACACGCACACCATCGCCGGCTCCGATCGCATTAAGCACCTCTATGTCGATCCGCAGAAGCACGCCGATCTGGGTACCGCTGAGCTCGCCTAAGAGTTTGCAGCTTCCGTGAGGGTCAAGTATTTACGTAGACCTCATGGGAAACATACAGTTCTCCCTAACCTGGGGTAAACTGGCTGATGGTAATTTTGGGATGCCGGTCTGGCGATCGGCATCCCATTTAGGTTAATCCCTAGATAGGGGAGTGGTATGGGTAAGTACATCGTTAAACGTGTGCTTCAGTTCATCCCGGTGTTTTTGGGCGTTACGCTGATTCTGTTCGCCCTCCAGAATATCGTGCCGGGAGATCCGATCAAGCTGATCGGTGGAGACAAGGCTCTGTCCCCCGAGGTGGAGCTTCAGCTTCGCGTCCGCTATCACCTGGTCCAGACGGACGAGGACGGCAACGCGATCCTTGACGAGAACGGCGACCCCGTTCAAACGTCGCTCGTGGACCGTTACTTGTATTACATGAACGGCCTGCTTCATGGCGATCTGGGCAATTCGTATCAGCGCAAGCTGCCGGTTACGGAAATCTTTGCCCAGAAGTATCCGTATACGGTCAAACTTGCCGCGTGCGCCATCGTGCTCGAGGCAATTATGGGTATCGGTGCGGGTATCATTTCGGCGGTAAAGCGTTATTCCTTCTGGGATATTTTGGTAACGCTCACCACGTCGATCCTCGTTGCGGTCCCGGCCTTCTGGCTCGGTATGTTGCTGCAGCTGTTCTTTGGCGTCATCCTCAAGGACGCCACGGGCGGTGCAATCTCCATGCCGATCTCGGGTGCCGGCGGTTCCAGCTCTCAGTATCAGGATTGGATGCACTATGTGCTTCCGACCATTACGCTGGCTTCGGTTTCGACCGCTTATGCTGCGCGCATTATGCGCTCGCAGCTGCTTGACGTCATGAACCAGGATTACATCCGTACGGCAAAGGCCAAGGGTCTCTCCAATCGTGCGATCATCGTCAAGCATGCGCTTAAGAATGCACTCATCCCCGTCGTTACCTATATTGGTGTCGACTTTGGCGGCATGCTTTCGGGCGCCATCCTGACCGAGACGGTCTTTAACTGGCCCGGTATCGGCTATGAGGTCTATCGCGCCATTAGCATGCGTGACTGGCCCATCGTTATGGGCGGCGTTACGCTCATCGTTGTCGTCGTCATGGTGATCAACCTGCTCGTCGACATTAGCTATGCATTCCTCGACCCGCGCATCCGCCTTGGCGGTCCGTCGGATAAGGCCTAAGGGAGGTACGTCTCATGCAGGAAACTGATTCTCAGTCTCAGGAGCAGGCTACCGCCACCAGGGCCGCATCTGCTCCCGCCAAGTCCCGCACGCTGTGGGGCGACGCTTTTAAGCGTCTTCGTAAGAACAAGCTCGCCGTTATCGGTGTCTGCTGGATCATCATCGTCGTTGTGGTTGCCCTGACTGCAGATCTGTGGGCTAAGCCCTGGCTCGGTTCCCCGACGGCTTCCGACTCGACCACTATGGCCGAGACGTCGCTGTTGGCTCCGTGTGCACCGCGATCTCCACGCTAATTGGTCTGGTCATGGGTGCTCTGGCCGGTTTCTACGGCGGCATCTGGGATACGATCATCATGCGCTGTGCGGACATCTTCCTGGCGTTCCCGTACGTGCTGTTCGTTGTCGCCATGATCGCCGTTATCGGCCGTGGCCTTCAGAACGTCTTTATCGCCATCGGTATTCTCGGCTGGCCTTCGATTGCGCGCGTCTTCCGATCCGCGATCCTGACGGTCAAGGAAAATGACTATGTTGATGCTGCGCGCGCGATGGGTGCATCCGATGCTCGTATCGTCGTACGTCACATCTTCCCGAACTCCGTCGCCTCCATCGTGGTCTACGCGACCATGAACATTGGTGGCGCCATTCTGACCGAGTCCGCTCTGTCCTTCCTCGGCATGGGCGTTATTCCGCCTACGCCTTCGTGGGGCTCCATGATTCAGGACGGTCAGCAGTATCTTCTGACTGCTCCCTGGATGATGATCATGCCCGGTCTGGCAATTCTCTCGACGGTGCTCGCCTTCACCCTGCTGGGTGACGGTCTGCGCGACGCCCTCGACGTCAAGATGAAGGACGCATAAGGATGAAGAAGAACAAGAACTATGTGGACCTGAAGGACCAGCCTGTTCCCGAGGGCCAGCATCTGCTCGAGGTCGATGACCTTAAGATGTATTTCCACACCGAGGACGGCGTTGTTCGCGCTGTCGACGGTGTCTCCTACACGCTCGATCGCGGCGAGACCCTGGGCGTCGTCGGTGAGTCCGGCTCCGGTAAGTCCGTGACCGCCATGACCATCATGGGTCTTATCTCGATGCCTCCGGGAAAGATCGAGGGCGGCGACGTTCGCTATCGCGGTCGTTCGATTCTCGAAATGACCGAGGAAGAGATGCAGCACATTCGCGGTAACGATATCGCGATGATCTTCCAGGATCCTATGACCTCCTTGAACCCGGTCTATAAGATCGGCAAACAGGTGGGCGAGAGCCTTCGTCTGCACCGTGGCTACTCCAAGCAGGAGGCGCTCAAGCGTGCCACCGAGCTTTTGGACCTCGTTGGTATTCCCGAGCCCGAGAAGCGCGTCAATGAGTATCCGCACCAGTTCTCTGGCGGTATGCGTCAGCGCGTCATGATTGCCATGGCCCTTGCCTGCGATCCCGATATTCTGATTGCCGACGAGCCCACGACTGCCCTGGACGTTACCATTCAGGCTCAGATTATCGAGCTCATGCAGGAAATGCAGGAGAAGAATGGCAACGCCATCATCATGATCACCCATGACCTGGGCGTCGTCGCTGATATGGCCGACAAGATCATGGTTATGTACGCCGGCCGTCCCGTCGAGTTCGGTACTGCTGAGGAAATCTTCTACGAGAGCCGCCACCCCTACACCTGGGGCCTTATCCGCTCCATCCCGGAGCAGGCCATCGAAGAGAAGAAGCCGCTTACGCCGATTCACGGCAACCCGCCTTCGCTCATGAACCTGCCTGAGGGCTGCGTCTTCTCTCCTCGTTGCCCCTATGCGACGGACAAGTGCCGCAAACAGCGCCCCGAGCGCGTTGTCACTGAGTCTGGTCACTACTCTGCGTGCCACTACTCTGGTGACCCCGAGTTCCTCAAGAACGCTCCTGAGACGTCCCGTACACGCAAGGATTCCAAGAAGGGAGGCGAGGCGTAATGGCAGATACCAACGAGCGTACTCCGCTGCTGAAGGTCGAGCACCTCTCTAAGGAGTTTCCCGCTGAGTCCGGCATGTTCGCCAAGCGCTTCTCCAAGCGTGTCGTCTCTGCTGTGAATGACATTTCGTTCGAGATTTATCCGGGCGAGACCTTTGGTCTGGTCGGCGAGTCTGGTTGCGGTAAGTCCACCACGG